>JALNXI010000167.1 GCA_023230425.1 Methanoculleus sp.
TACGACCGTGCCGTGGAACTCAACCCGAACTCTGCGGTCGCCTGGTACAACCGGAGCGGCATCTTCGTCGCGATGCGCCAGCTTGACGATGCAATCGCCTGCTACGATAAGGTGCTCTCGATCGACCCCCATTTCGTGGCGGCCTGGACTGATCTCGGCTACGCCCACTTCCTCGGGCACCGGCACGAAGAGGCCATCACCTGTTACGACCGGGCCATCGCCGACGACCCGGGGAACGTCCGGGTCTGGAGCCTGAAGGGCGGTGCGCTGTATGCGCTCGGGGAGTACCGCAAAGCTCTCGAATGTTTCGATCAGGTGCTCACGATAGATCCACGATATGCCGCCGGATGGAGCATGAAGTGCAGCGTCCTCTACCATCTCGGCATGTACCGGCACGCACTTGCGTGTGCCGACAGGGCGCTTGAGATAAACCCCTCCTGCGAGCTGACCACTCAGGTCCGTAAGATGCTCCTCTCCCTTATCCAGAAGTGGTGAGGGTCCCGGCCTCTTCCTCCGGGCCTGGCCCACCCGGACGGTTCCGGAAGGTTGACGCCGGGCGCCGTCCAACCGGGAACTATTCTGCCGGGCAGGAACTCTCCCCCCGGGGAGACTCCGACCGTCTATTACCCTGCGACGCCAACAGGTGGATTGTATCCATGCCAGTCGACCAGATCCCTATCGGCACGTTCTCGCGAATCACCCGACTCTCACAGAAAGCGCTCCGCCTCTACGACGAGCGGGGGCTCCTCGTTCCCGCGGCAAGAGACATCTGCACGGGGTATCGCTACTACACCTTCGCCCAGACCGGGCGGGGCATCCGCATCCGGCACCTGCTCTGGCTCGGGTTTGACCTCACCGAGGTCGAAGCCATCCTCGATGCGCGGGAACGCGGCGATGCCGGGACGATCCGGGATCTCTTTGCACAGCGTCTCGCTGCAACCGAGCAGGAGGCCGGGCGGCTGCATGCGATCGCGGAGGTCCTGCGGACGCAGGACCCATTCAACGGAGGATTTCACATGTCGATTACCGAACCTATTATTAAGGATATCCCTGTCACGCGGGCGCTTTCCCGCCGGGAGCGAGGTGTCTACCAGGAAACGATCCCGAGACTGATCGGGGAACTCTGCGCTTATATCTTTCCTGCAGATGGGCGGAAACCCGCTGCAAAGGTGACCGGGCCGATCATGTTCATCTGCCACGACGAGGAGTACCGGGAGATAGACGCGGATATTGAGGTGGCGATCCCGATCACCGGGCCCGTCAACCTCGACGGAACCGCCGTCGAGGTCGTGACCCTTCCGGGCGGCCGGTTCCTCTCGGTGCTCCACACGGGCCCCTATCCCGGTGTCGGGAAGGCCTACGAGCGGCTCTTTGCTTACATGGGCGAGCACGGCCTTGCACCGGCCGGCCCCTCGCGGGAACTCTACCTCAACGACCCCGCAGAGGTGCCCGAGGACGAACTCCTGACCGAGGTCCAGTGCCCGATACAGGATCTCCCGCCGTCGGCCTGAGGGGGTCACCCCTCCTCTATGGTGGCCGCAAAGACGTGATAGCCCCACTCCGGGACATCCAGGTAGAGGCCCGGGGATAGAAGGCTCCCCCCGTCGCGGTCGTACTTTGCCGGTCCCATGAGGTCGTTGAGCCGGACGGCCTTTCCCGCAAGGTCAGCCCACGGGAGCGGGACGTAACACTGGCCCCGGTCCGGGGCGTAGTTGACGGCGACGAGGAAGCGCTCTTCTCCCACCTTCCAGGCAAAAGCGACGTAGCCGTCGTGGGACGGGTTTCCCTCCCACGTGGGGTTGCAGTCGAGGAGCCGCCACTCCCCGTCCCGGAACGCCGGACGGCGGAGGCAGGCGAAGAGCCCCCGGTAGAACTCCTCTATGGTCGGGTCGGTCGGCTCTCCCGGCCCCCGGCAGAGATGGACGGAAATCTTCTTCCGCCGCCCGGCGAACTGCCCCTGGTGAAAGAACCGGAGGCCGGGGCAGAGGTAGGTGAGGACGGCGGCGGCCTGATGGCGTCCGGATGGAAAGACCGCCGCGGCACGGGGCTCGTCGTGGTTCTCAAGGAACCGGACGGACTTTCGCTGGTATTTTGGGTCCGCACGGAGATGATCCCGCACCGGTCCGGCCCCTGTGTTGAGCCTGTCATAGAGCCGTTTGTCGTAGGTGTAGTCGAACCCCTGCTGCTGGAGCGTCCACTCGAGGTCCCAGTAGGCCTCCGCCATGAAGAGGAACTCCGGGTGCTCGTTCCGGACAACCTCAATCGCTCTCGGCCAGAAGGGCTCCATATCCCTCCCCCAGGTCTGCCTGAAGACTTCCGGGAGGACGAGCATCGCCATATCGCACCGGACGCCGTCGCACTGCCTCGCGATCCCCTGCACCTCGGCGATCATCGCCTCCTGCAGGGCCGGGCTGCCGTAGTCGAGCTGCAGGGTGTCGGGCCAGCCACTGAAGTAGGGGTCCCGGCCGCGGGCGAGGACGGTCCGGCCGCCGGGAAGATCGAGAGCGGTGAAATCCTGCGGCCGGCGGGCGAGGTCTTCCTCCGTGCCGTGGACGTAGTAGTCCGGGTGGTCGCGCACCCAGGGATGATCCGGGGCGGTGTGGTTCGGGACGAGGTCGAGCATGAGGAGGAGACCCTGCCGGTGCAGCCGTTCGCGGAACCGGAAAAGCCCCTCGGGATCTCCGAGGTCCGGGTGAAGCCGGTAGCCGGTGACGGCAAACCCGGAGCCGCAGATATCCTCGTCCCGGAGATCGGGAAGCAGGTCCCGGTAGCCCCGGAGCCACTCCTCGTTTGAGCGGGAGATCCGGCGCCCCACCTCACCGGTCTCCCAGACACCCATGAGGTAGACCCAGTCAAACCCGCAGGCGGCGAGCCCACGGAGCCAGGCATCGGGGATATCGTCGAGCGCGGCACGGGAGCCCGCCTCACGGGCGAGGTGCCGGAGCCGGACGCGGGTGTTGACCTCGTAGAGGGAGGGGTAACGTGGAGTGTTCATGACGGGGCTCCCTCGGACGTATGGGCGGATAGAAGTATCCCCCGGATTCGAAAACGAGAAGCGTTTTCTCGAACTCCTTCCCCTGCGGAGCGTCGTTACTCGCACCTGGCGGTGCTCAATTTCCGGCCCTTTGGGCCGTCGTTACTCGAAAATGCTTCGCATTTTCTCGAACTCCCTCCCCTTCGGGGAGGTCGTTCTCACCAGACGGCAGAGTGAAGGTCGTCGTCCCGCCAAAACCCCCGGAACGACCGGGACCCCTGCACCGCATCGATGACCCGGGTGTTCGTCGCCCTCATGAAGGCCGCGAGCGGCACCTGCATCCGGGCGTCCAGGCACCCGTAGACGAAGTCCCGGAGCACCCTCTCCGCCCGCAGTTCGGGGATGAGGCGGTGCCGGAGGAGAGTGGTGTAGGTCTCAGCGAGCGGCGCGGCGCAGGTGAGGTGGCGCTCGACGGCGTGGGCGGCGAGTTCTGCGGTCCGGTGGGCATAGAAAATCCCCTCACCGAGGATCGGGCCCGCGAACCCCCCGGCATCGCCGATGAGGACCGTCCCTTCGTGGGCCGGAGAGGGGATGTAGTTGCCCAGCGGCACCATAAAGCCCGCGGGTCTGCGGTCCGCGAACGCAGAGAAGCCGATGGTCTTCAGGAACTCTTCAAACAGGTCACGGAGGCCCTTTCCGTTCTTCTGCAGCAGCCCACCCAGCCCCACAACGATCGCCTCGCTATTCGGAAAGACCCACCCGTAGCCCCACCGGCAGGCGGCCAGGATCAGGTGGGGTTTCGCGAGATTGGCGTCCAGATCTATCGGCCCGTTCCCGTTCGCGAGCGTCTCTGCCTCCTTGCGGGGGATGGCGAGTTCCAGCGCCCACCCGAGGTTCCCGTGCCACCGCTTCGGGCGAACGATCTTCTCCGGGAAGGAGCGCCGGACCCGGCTATGGACCCCGTCGGCCCCGATGAGGACCCGGGCGGCATACTGCTCTCCGTCCGAGGTCGTGACGGTACGGTGGACGTGGTCGACTCTGACCACTTCCACGCCTGTATGGACCTCCGCCCCGGCCTCCGCCGCCATCCGGGCGAGATGGGCGTCGTAGCGATCCCGCCGGGTGAAGTAGAGGGGTTCCACAAGGTCTTCGGCGAGGATGCGGCTGCTCCCGATGTAGAGCACGTATCCTGTCCCGGTGAAGTCGAGCAGCCCCTCCCGCCGGAGGGTGGGGATCGGTAGGTGGAAGACCCGGTCGAGGAACCGGACGGACTTCTGGCTCAGGCAACCCCCGCAGACCTTAACCCGGGGATACGTCTGCTTCTCAAGGAGTGCCACCCGGTGCCCGGACTTCCCGAGCAGGTAGGCAGCGGTGCTCCCGGCGGGCCCGCCTCCGACAACGACGGCATCATACTCCGGCCGACTCTCCATCTTTGTCTCTCCTCGCGGTGATAGGGTCCGGCGTATACCATATGTCTTTCCCCGGAAGGGGGAGGCAGTTCCTCCTCAAACACTTTCACCCTCCGCGCGGCAGGCTCTTCACCCTGCGAACCGATACTTCCGGCATGTCCGTTACGGAGCAGAAACTCATCCGTCTTACCGCTGCCGGGCGGTTCGACCTCTGCAGGCCGGGGGAGTGCATCCGGCTCCTCTCGACCGGGCCCGAAACCAATCAGGGCGTTTCGGCAGTCGCACTCGCACCTGACGGTGCTCAAGCTCCTGCCGTTCGCACCTCCGGTGCTCATGCTCCCGCCCTTGCGGCCAGTCGCATTCCGGCAGTCGCTCCCGGCATCGCCTACAACCCCCGCTCGGGCGGGTGCGGACGGATGCTCAAGATGCTCCTCAACGGCACCTGCTCATACGACTGCGCCTACTGCCCCGTCCGCCTTGAGCGGGAGCGGATCTCGTTCTCCCCGGGAGAACTCGCCGATACCTTCCTTGGCCTCTGGCGGGAAGGGCGTGTTGGGGGGCTCTTCCTGAGTTCCGGGATCCCTCGCGACGTCGATTGCGTGATGCACGATCTCGTGGAGACGGGGGAACTCCTGCGACGGCAGGGTTACGACGGCTACCTGCACCTCAAGGTCCTCCCCGGCGCCACCCGGGCGGATATCCACGACGCCGCCC
>JALNXI010000168.1 GCA_023230425.1 Methanoculleus sp.
CAATGGATAACCTTTCTATCAGGGAGATCGCGCTTCTTGCTGCCCTCAACGACAGCCAGGCCCTGAAGCGGCAGGGGTATGCCGGGTACTTCCGTGACCCGGCGTCTCTTCGCGACCTCTACGCCGACACCTTTGAGCCGGGTGCGGAGCCTCATCGAGCCTATCCCGGCCCGCTCGCCGCACGGGCGGAGGAGATCCGGGAGAGAGGCATTCTTGCGTTCTACATCGATACGCTCCAGGCGTACCGGCAGAAAGGTGTCCGGGTCCTGCCGATCTTCGATCCCCGATACCCCGACAGGCTTCCAGGGATCCGGGACCCTCCCTTTGTTCTCTACTTGGTGGGCCGCGCGGAGAGCCTTGCAAAGCCGACGGTTGCCGTCGTCGGCACGAGGACGATCTCCCGGACGGGTGCCGGGAGAGCCCGGGAGACGGTGGATCTCCTGGTTCGCCTCGGCTACACCATCGTGAGTGGGCTGGCCCTCGGGACGGATGCCTGCGCCCATACGGCCGCGCTCGACTGCGGCGGCGAGACGATTGCTGTCCTGCCGGGCGACGTCACGGTTGTCGTTCCGGGGGAGAACCGGGGTCTCGCCGGGAGGATCGCCGGCTCCGGTCTGCTGCTCGGTGAGATCACGCACCTTGCGGGGATGCACAAAGGCAGGTTCCTCGAACGGAACCGCATCACGAGCGGCCTCTCTGAGGGCGTGGTCGTCATCGAGACCGGCAAAACCGGGGGGTCCGTCCGGCAGGCGGAGACGGCGTTCCGGCAGGGGCGGCCGGTCTACGTCCTGGAGCCCGACGGTTCGGACGCAAAGGCCGTGGCCGGGTATCAACACCTCGTCTCTGCCGGGGCGATCCCGGTCGAATCCCCCGGCGACCTCGCCCCGCACTTCGGGAGGTTGCAGCACCCGGTTATGAGAGTGACAACGCTCGCGGACTTCTGGTGAGGGTTATACGATCCTCTTCTTCAGCCCGGATGCGAATGTCTCCATCGAGCCCGGGTCTTTGAACCCGGCGAGGATCACCTTCCCCGACGAGAAGATGAGGGCGGTCCCCGCATCCCCCCGGTAGATCAGGCCCGGGAACTGTTCGGGTTCGTACTCCACGTGCTCGAGCGCGACGACGAGCCGTGATAGCGGGATCTTGACCTGGAAATCGGTCATGCCGACGATGTTTCTGACTTCGGGCGGTGAAGCGAGCTCCGGGTCGATGATAGGGGAGAGATGGGTAAGGAACTCCTGGTATGATTGGCTGACATCATCGAGAGATGTGAGGCCATAGAGGATATACTTCCCACTCCGGTAGATGGTGGCTTTCCCCCTGGAGAGGAGGATGTAGGCCCCGTGGTAGATACCGGGGTTGTATTTGTAGTTTGTATCGGGGAGTTCCGGCAACCGGAGAAAAGGGACCGGCTGGTGGAGGTCGCCGGAAGCGACGATGTTGACGATCTTCATTCCCAAAACGATATAGGGGTTATTCCCTCAGATACCTTCCCCCGACCGGGACGAACCGCTCCGGCTTCTTCACCGTATCGTACTTCCGGATATCCTCGAGTTCGAGGGCCATCCAGGGCCGCTTTCGAGGCGCCTCCTTCCTGACCCGGACCCCCTGCCACCGCTCCTGGTTCTCGACGTAGGCTCTGGCCTCCTCCCTGGTGAGGAATACCGCGTCCCCGAAGGTCGCAAAGAACGCGAGGGGGTCGTTGTCGATGACGATCCGCTTGATCGTCGCCTCCCCGACGTAGCCGGTGTCCTCGTGGGACTGGTAGAAGACGAGTTTCATGCCGCTCCGGAGGTCTTTGAAGACGGTGGCGGGTTTGATGAAGACGGTTTTGCCGTCTTTGAAGAAGCGCTTCATGTAGTGTTTGGGCACGGGGAAGGTGACGCCGGTGATCTCGCTCACTTTTTACGCCCCCTGCCCGGCCCACTTGAGGATGAGGCGGTAGTCCTCCTCCGGGATCTCGCGCATGGCCTGCCGGAGGTGGCCGGACCACATCGTTTTGTTCGTGATGAATTTGAGATCCCCGATCAGCGGCTTGAACTCAAGGGGTTCGGGGAAGACCGCGACCGGCCGGACCTTCATGCGGAAAGGGAAGACCTCGTCGCCCATCTGCGGCGGGGTGACGAAGAGGCGGGACTGGTCTTCGTAGGGCTCGGAGACGACCTCGTAGGCCCCGGTTATTGCTGAAGGGAGGATTGTGTCGCCCTCTTTCTCCTGCCGGACATACACGAGGATGGTGTCGCCGGGCTTCACCCGCTGCATGAGGGTTTTGTTCCGCTTTGGAACTCCCCAGATGTGCTTCGCATCGAGGATCTTTTGGTTGTCCCGGTTGGAGGAGGCGATCCAGTGGGTCATGAGTGGGATTTGATCGTTCATATTTAAAATATTCACCGGGTAGAGGCCGTTCGAATGATCCTGTCTGCCCGGCAGGTCGGTTTACCTGAGCTGGAGAGATGGCCCTCCATAAGACCTTGCCGGGAGGGAACACTCCCTCCCCTGTGGTGAGATCTATTTCATCAACTATATCATAGCATAACTATTATTTTTGTTACAGGTGCGTTCAGTGTCTTCGGATCTTACTTTTATCACTAATGAGGATGGCAATACGTTACTTGATCGTTTTAATACCCTAATTAAGGATACTACGCTTTTCGATTGTCTCGTCGGGTATTTTTATTCGAGCGGATTCTATGCTCTTGAGAAGGCTCTGGAGAACACCGAGAAGATCAGGATCCTCATCGGCATCAGTACCAACAAAACAACGTACGATCTTATCCAGGCTGCCTCATTTGAGGGGCATCCAACACTCTTCCTTTCCAGCAAGGACCTTAAGAGTCAATACTCGGGCATGGTCAAGGAAGAGCTGGATCAATCCGAAGACGCCTTTGACGTAGAAAAGGGTATTCGGACCTTCATCGAGTGGTTGAGGAGTGGAAAACTTGAGATCCGCGTCTATCCCTCAGAGAAGGTCCATGCAAAGTTCTACATCATGACCTTCAAGGAGGGTGACAGAGACAGGGGGCGCGTTATCACCGGTTCGAGCAATTTCTCCCAATCCGGGCTGCAGGATAATCTTGAATTTAACGTTGAACTCAAGATGCGGGGGGATTACGAGTACGCACTTAAGAAGTTCAATGAACTCTGGGAAAACTCGGCCGATGTGTCGGAGAGTTATGTCGAGACGATACGGACACAGACCTGGCTCAACGATTCTATTACCCCGTACGAACTCTACCTGAAGTTCCTCTATGAATACCTGAAGGAGAAGATCAATCTCGATAAGCAGGAAACCGGGAATGAATACATCCCTGAGGGGTTCATGGACCTGCAGTACCAGAAGGACGCGGTGCAGGACGCGAAGTTAAAACTTGAGGAATACGGCGGCGTTTTTATCTCCGACGTGGTCGGCCTCGGAAAGACGTACATAGCAACCCTCCTTGCCCAGCAGCTCGATGGGAGGACACTCGTTCTCGCCCCTCCTGTCCTGATAGACCGGGAGAATCCGGGTTCATGGCCGAATGTTTTCCTCGATTTTGGCGTGCGCCAGGCAGATTTCGAATCGGTCGGGAAACTGGATCACGTCCTTAAGAGGGGGACTGAGCGGTATAAGAACGTGATCATCGACGAGGCTCACCGGTTCCGGAACGAGATGACCCAGAGTTATGAGAGCCTGTATCGGATCTGCAGGGGCAAGCGGGTGATTCTGGTGACGGCAACGCCTCTCAACAACTCCCCCAACGATATTCTGAGCCAGATCAAACTCTTCCAGAACGCCAGAAAATCCACCCTGCCTAACCCGAAGGTGCGCAACCTCCAGGGATATTTCAATACCCTTCAGAAACGGCTTGACGGGCTTGACCGGCAGCAGGACCGCGAAGAATACATGAAGGTTGTCAGGGAAAATGCCGAGGATATCCGTGAGAATGTGCTCCAGTACCTGATGGTCCGGCGCACGCGGGCGAGTATCACTGCGTACTACAGCGAGGATCTGAAGCGGCAGAACCTCAAGTTCCCCGAGGTTGAGGACCCTCAGCCGGTGTATTACCACTTTGATGATCATACGGACTCGGTATTTCTGGAGTCGATCGATCTGATCGTGAACCAGTTCAAGTATTCCCGCTACACGCCGCTCCTGTATCTGAAGGAAGGGACCTCGCATCCCGAGGAACTGGCCCAGAAGAACATGATGAAGTTCATGAAGATCATGCTCTTGAAGAGGTTGGAAAGCAGTTTTTTCGCGTTTAAGATGTCTATCAGCCGTTTCATCGAGTATTATGAAGTATTCATCCGGGAGGTCGAGAGAGGAAATGTCTACATCAGCACTACGCACACGAACGTGATCTTCGACCTCCTTGAAGAGGATAATATGGATAAAGTCGCCGCTCTCGTCGACGATAAGAAGGTCTATTGCCTGCCGACATCCAGTTTCACTCCGGCGTATCTGGAGGATCTCAAGTATGACCTGACGATCCTCAAGAGACTGCGAACGCTGTGGGATACTGTTGAAGGCGACCCGAAGAGAGCCGCGTTTGTTGAAGCGCTCTCAACGGATCCCCGGCTCAAAGATCAGAAGTGCATCATCTTCACCGAGGCGAAGGAGACTGCGGATTATCTTACGGATGCCCTGAAGGAGCGGTTTGGGGACTGCGTTCTTGAGTATCATGGGTCGTCCTCCGAGAGTGAGAGAATCGCGATCATTGAGAACTTTGATGCGAAGGCCCGGCGCCCGAAGGATGACTACCGTATTCTGGTGACGACAGAGGTTCTCTCGGAGGGGGTGAACCTTCATCGCTCCAACGTGGTGATCAACTACGACATCCCGTGGAACCCTACGCGGATGATGCAGCGGGTCGGCCGTATCAACCGTGTGGACACGAAGTTTGAGAAGATCCATATCTTCAATTTCTTCCCTGCAGGGCCTATCAACGAGGAGATCGGCCTTCAGGAGGCTGCTGAGGCGAAGATAGCAGCGTTTATCGAGATGCTTGGGAACGATGCTCCTCTCCTGACCGACGAGGAGATCAAGTCGCATGATCTCTTTACGAAATTGACGTCCCGGAAGACGATCACGGGAGAGGAT
>JALNXI010000169.1 GCA_023230425.1 Methanoculleus sp.
ACCCGCACAATCACCGCCACCACCCCCCCCAACCACCCCGCCAGCCCCGGCACTGACCGTCGAGAGCCGCCGTTCCTCGCCCGCCAGCCCTCCAGCGCCCGGATCCGGGCCTCAAATTCTTCGTCCTGTGCCTCCAGTCTCTGCAGCGTCCGGCAGATCCACTTCACGTCCCGGTTCGTCTCGTACACGAGCTCCCGGGTGGTCTTCGCATCGGTCATCCTGGCACCCTTCCTGAGGGACAGTAGGACGTCGGAGAGAAAAAGCCTGGCCGTAAGGGTTATATCGGCGAATCAAAGCCCAGTCCGGGCTCCCCGATAAAGTCAGACTGATATCCTCCCCCGTCAACCTTATGATCGTCTGTCATATTCCCGGGAAAATGCAGGCAGGAAGTATCAACCATGGCAGACTTCGTGCCGACTACTGTCAACAAAACGGCGGTCCGGGACCTTGCAGTCCCGATCGCCACCGTAACGTCGTTTAACAACCTCATCGAGAGCGTCATCACCGACAACCCCTTCGGGTGCGTCGGGTATACGACCAAAGCCGGCCAGACCATCGACCCGGTCGTCCGGAACCGCGAGCACTACACCGCGAAGGTGGACTTCATCGTCGAGGAGACCGGCAAGCGGGTCGGGACCGTCTCCCTGCAGTCCCCGACGATTGCCGCCTTCGAGGCGAACGCGCATCCGGGTCCACGACGTTCCGCCCGTCGACGACCGCCGGGTGCCCGGACCCCGAGAGTTCCTTCACCCGCGCAGGGAGAAGCCCCCGGTACTCCTTATGCCCGGCAAAGATCACCACCGCGTCCGCGCCGGAGAGCACCCCTTCGAGGTCCCGCGAGAGCCCGGGCGGGGCGTCCGGCGACGTTACCCGTCGGGAGTCGTACACCGTGCCCTGCGCCCCTCGTGAAAGTGCCATTTCAAGAGGGGTGACTGCACGTTATGTATGCTCTTCTGCTACCTCTTTTTTGGTGCAGGCAGGACCCAAAGAGAGTTTCGCCGGGTGAAGTGCAGATCGAGAGAAACTATTTATCTCCACCATACAGAGTGAAATTGAATGAAACGATTTGTGGCCACTGCACGGGGGCGTGTCCAGCGGGTCGGCTATCGGGAACATGTGTACAACGAGACGTTCGAGCGGGATATATCTGGGTACGTGAAGAACCTCAAGAACGGGGAGGTCGAGATCGTTGCAGAGGGGAGCGAAAAGGATCTCCGGGATTTCATCAACGAGATCAATATCATACGAAGACCGATTGCCGTCAAATCGTTCACCGTCAGATGGGAGGAAGCAACAGGAGAGCACGCCGATTTTGAGATCATCCGGGGAGACATCCAGGAGGAGACATTCGAACGGATGGATTACGCCGGGAATGTACTGCACAGCATGGATACCAAATTAGACCGGATGCTGGACAAGCAGGATCTGATGCTGGGCAAGCAGGATCTGATGCTGGGCAAGCAGGACCAGATGCTCCAACTCGGCAGAGAGACAAAAGAAGAGATTGTCGGGCTCCGAAGTGACACCCGGAAGTACCTTGACGACGAATTTGCACAGATCAGAAAGGAACTCGTCTCCATCAAGGATGCGCTTGCCCGGGCGGGCATCCAGGTCTGACTAACCCTCCATCCCGCGTCAACTACCCCGGGCCATGCGTGCGATCGTCCCCGGGGCGAGCCTCCTGCCTGACCGGGACGATGGCCGCCGAAGATGCCGTCCGCGCCCGGGAAGGAGTTGCGACTCTCACGAGCCAGCAGGTCCGGGATCGCTACGCCGTCGGTATCGCCGATATCGATTTTGCAGAAGGGACGCTCCGAAAGTCGAGCAACATCCGGCCAAACCGGCTCTTCTCCGCCAGTACCAACCTGATCCTCTACCGGGCCCTCGCCTCGGCCATCGATCGGGTCGTCGAGATCCTGCAGGCGGGATAACCTCCTGCTCCGGCTTTCTGCCGGAGACCCCCCGGTTGCACCCTTCGCACTCCTTCACGTTCATCCCGCGCACGGCCCTGCATTTAAGCGCGCTCTTCTCAATCAGGTCCACCTTCCGTCCGGGAAGTCCGGGGAGGCGTTGCTCAAAGCCTCGAGTTTTCCTTGATCTCTTCGTACACCTGAGGGGTGATGCTGAGCCGATACCCAAGGCCTTTGCAGACATCCAGAATTCTTGGATATTGTACTTCTCGGAATATGCAGACAATGGACGATGTATCAAAGATCTTCATGCGTTACCTCTTAAGGTAATCAAGGTACGACTCCATATTCATCCCTGCAAGAAACGCGGCTTTTTCAAGACTTACTTTCCCTTTCCGGTACAGCGACGCCGAAAGCGGGACTCTCTTCTGCAGGATATCGCGAAGTCTTGCAGACTCATGGGTATATTCAGGATAGGTGACGTAGACGAAGAGGAGGACCTCATCAACGCTGAGGTCGTTGAGGAATGCCTTGAAGTCGCCAATTGCTTCAGACTCCTCGGTAGGGAACACGGAACACACCCTCTCCCAGACACTGACCCCATCAGGAGTGAGAGTATAGCCCCCTTCCGATCTCCTGACAAGGCCCAGGGAGGCAAGCTCATCCAGCGCAACCTCGGCGGACTCACTATACGGCCCAAATATGTGGGGGACGAAGTCTGCATCGTCTCCGATCCGCTCGATGTAGTCCCCGATGAGAAAGAGTTCTTTCTGGAATAGAACATCCCCCCGAACGGCAGAGTTGCCTCCTGCATGCAGCAGGTGCAGGATTACCACACCTAGGTGGGGGAGACTATCGGCGATCTCATCCAGAGTAAACTCCATGGCCATCAACTCCATTTGTCGGGGTCAGGCTGCCCCGGATGTACTGTAGTGTAATGGCATGAATTATATAGTGTTATGTGTTGCTGTGTCGCTCAGAACTTGCAATGCCCATCGCAGGTGGAGTGAATGTGACCCAGAATGTGACTATCACATCTCTGTCACATTCCTGTCACATTCTCCGACCCGAAATGTGCGCAGATTGTGAAGTCATCATTTCGTGGTATTCCTTCAATCATCCTTGCCCGCGATCGTCTTCACCCCCCGCCGAGCACCCGCACGATCACCGCCACCACCCCGCCCACGACCCCGCCGGCGCCGGCGCTGATGATGGAAACACGATTCTCTCGCACCTGGCGGTGCCCGAACTCCGGCCCGAAAACGCTTCGCGTTTTCTCAAGCTCCGTTCGCACCTTCGGTGCTCAAGCTCCTGCCGGGACGGCAGTCGCATTCACGAACCATCGCGAGTCGCAACTCGCACCTTCGCACCTCCGGTGCTCAAACTCCGTTCCCGAAACCCTTCCGGGTTTCTCCAGCTCCTATTCTGACGAACCGTCGCATCCTGAAGGAACGTCGTTCTTCGGTGCTCGAACTCTGTTCGCACCTGACGGTGCTCATGCTCCGGCCCATCGGCCCGTCGCATTCCCATGGAACGTCGTTCCTACCGGTGCTCCCGCTCCGGCCCCCTGGGCCATCGCGTCTCCGTGAGGAGGGCGAGGTCGGTGATGCTCCCCTCGACGAACGTCACCCGGCGAGAAGGTGCTCGATATTTTTCCGCCAGCTGGTGGCGAGGTTGTCGATGATGACGTCGTGGTGTTGTACTAAAGAGTATCCGGCTTCGATCCGGCGACCGAATGGCGAAGCTGCCGGAGGGTACCGCTCCATCAGCAATCTTTTTCCGTCGACAGTACGTATGTCATAGATGCCATGAATGCCACAAAGCGCATCATTGTCAGGGAAGAGGTCTGGGCCGCCCTCTCCAGCATGCGGGAGCCGGGGATGACCTTCTCGGAACTGATAGAGGAGATGATCGAGCATGAAAAGAAGCGGCGGCTTGTCGAGGATATCAAGCGGATCCAGGAGACGGAGGAACTGGTGGAGATCTCACTGTGATATTCGCCGTTCTGTTCAGGCGGTCGGCGGCTGATTTCCTGAATGCGCTTGATTTCCTGAATGCGCTGCCTGAGAAGTCGCAACGCATCATCACGGAAAAACTTGCCGTTCTGAAGGCCGATCCGTATCCCGGCAGCGGGGGAGATAAAGAACGCCTGAATACGGATGGCATGGAAGTATTTCGCCTCCATATCGGCCGATCGTTTACCGCGCTCTATGTCGTCCATATCGATACCGACAGGGATTGGGTCGAGATCACCCATCTGATGACCACCGAGCAGGCGCATAAACGCTACGGCAGGCTCTAGCCTCCAGTGGAGCATGGAACCGCCCCTCAAAACCCGCAAGTCGAAGTTCTCGGTTTCTCCCGCTCCGGTCCTGATGGAGCATCGCGAGTCGCACCTGCAGTGTTCTCGCTCCGGCCCTTTGGCCCGTCGCGACTACGTCACCCCCGCCAGGAAGACCGTCCGGATCTCGTCCGGAGAGAACGACGCCATCCGGGCCGCGGTGCGAGCGCCTTCGGCGGACGCCGTGCCCGCCCTGGCGCGAGACCCCCCTTTCACTTTCGACCCTAAGTAACCTTAAGTCAAGCGCAATATCTGACAAATATCTCTTCCAAAATGGCTATCTCTCACTTTGCGAACCCCTTAGAAAAGTAATATAAATTACCTTACAAGTCAACACAAGTTGACTTAGACGCGATTCAGAAATCTAAGTCAACCGGGTGTAACTTACAGGGAGGCAGTGGTGTATATGTCAACCCCGGTTGACGTAGCACTGACACCTCTCTTCCAAGTCAACCTGCGTTGACATAGCGTCGACACCCCTCTTCTAAGTCAACTTGCGTTGACTTACAGAGACCCGCCTCACCCGTGAGCACCGCAACGGAGAGCAGACCGACTCTCCTTCAGGGCGACCGAACCCCCGGGCCGGCACCACGGCCGCAAACAGGGATGGGAGAGGGGTTCTGAAACGGAATTACTTCCGTTCTCCTGAACCCTCTGGATATTTCCGGTTTTCACTCTTCCTGCAATCATGTCGAGAATATCTCTTCGTACAGCGGTATTTACGGCTAGTGCCCAGTGTCCCCTAATTTTGTAAGATTACCGGGTAGAGTCGCTTGAGTTTTATTCTCGCATCCTCCGTAGTGAACTGCCAGTCAACACCATTCTGG
>JALNXI010000170.1 GCA_023230425.1 Methanoculleus sp.
CGGTCAAGTGGGGCGTGGTCCGTGAGATCCTGATCGCATGGGTCCTGACCATACCGGCGGCGGCGGTCGTGGCCGGGGTCTGTTATTTCATCGGCCATGCTCTCCTCAGCGGGGTCTTCTAAGGGACCCGGAGCCGACCATAACCGTCCTGGATCGAAGAAGAGTGGGTCGGGTGTCCCGGCCACCAGGACGCCTTATTTCCCGGAATCCAGCCCTCATTTTTCATGCCGCCGGCGCAGCTGAGTCGATTATATACTGGAAAAACGAATGATAACGTAGTTGTTCCCCATCCTATGGGGATGAACCTGTATCGTACAATGAAACAGCTGTCCGGCTTTTCACGTTCCCCATCGCGTGGGGATAGTCCGCACTGGCGGCGGATTCTTCTTCTCTTTCTGACCGGGTGATCCGGGAAAAGATGGTCACTATTACAACCCGGAGGGCGCCGCCGGGGCGAACTGTATCCATACGGCTGCAACAGGGCATCAAAACAGGTTTCTTCAAACCGGCAGACCTATCGTCCCCGACCCAGACATAAACGTTTATTACTATGGATTCGCCCAAAATCAACAGTATCTACCGCTACTGGGGAAAGTACGATACAGAGGGCGGTCTTGCGTGGCACCTGCTCGTCTATCACTGCCTGGATGTTGCAGCGGTCGGTAACGAGTTGCTCAATGATCCCCAACTGTTCCGGAAGACCGTCGGAGCGGTGCCTCTCCGGGACGAGTACGTCCGCTCGCTTATTCTGTTCTTCCTTACCATTCACGATATCGGGAAGTTTTCCGGACGGTTTCAGGGCATCAACGCCGAGCTCCAATCTCACCTCCAGGGCGCTGCCTGCCATATGCTGTACAGCCACGACCACCACACGACGATGGGCATGCTCGTCTTCATGCGGGAAGTGTGGCCACAGATGCTACACGAAAACCGGTTTGACACGGACCCCGACGAGGATCCATGTGATCTGGAGGATCTCTTCCTCCCCTGGATCCGGGCGGTGACCGGCCATCACGGAAAGCCCGTCAACGACAGCGGCACATTCCCCGACCTCTTCAGCCCGATGGACCGGAAGGTTGCATGCGAGTTCGCCCGGGCCTGCTCGGAACTGTTTCTCTCGGAAGATCCGGAAGAGCCGGTCCAGTATTCAACCGACCTGCACGAATCCTTCACCCGCATCTCCTGGATGATCGCCGGACTGGCTATTGTGAGCGACTGGATAGGATCGGACTCCGAGATCTTCCGGTATCACCAGGACCCGATGCCCCTTGAGGAGTACTGGCAGCGCTACGCCGTCCCGAGGGCGAGGGAGGCGGTCGCCAGGGCAGGTGTCCTGCCGTCAGCCGTCGCTCCCTTCCCGGGGATAGCGTCCCTTCTTCCGGAAAACGCGGTCCCGACGCCCCTGCAGGAAGCCGTCGCCGACTACGAGCTCACCGACGGCCCCTACCTCTTCATCGTTGAGGACGTCACCGGGAGCGGAAAGACCGAGACCGCGCTCGCACTGACACATCGCCTCATGGAACGGGGGTCTGCCGAAGGCATCTTCATGGCGCTGCCGACGATGGCGACCGCAAACGGCATGTACCGTCGGTTCGGCGAGAAGTACCGGCAACTCTTCCGGGATGGCGAGCACCCCTCGCTTCTGCTCGCCCACAGCGCGAGGAACCTTTCCAATCTCTGGCGCCAGTCCATCGGCCCACAAACCGATAAAACGACTTTCACGCCCGGGGGAGAAGAGGGATCGGCTGAGTGCGCAGCCTGGCTCTCGGACAACCGGAAGAAAGCCCTCCTCGCCGATGTCGGTGTCGGCACCATAGACCAGGCGCTCATGGCGGTGCTGCCGCTCCACCACCAGTCGCTTCGCCTCCTCGGCCTCGCCCGGCATGTGCTCGTCGTGGACGAGGTGCACGCCTACGACGAGTACATGAACACCCTTATCGAGCGGCTGCTGCAGTTCCATGCGGCTTTTGGCGGCAGTGCAATCCTGCTCTCGGCAACGCTCCCGATCAGACTCCGGGAACGGTTCGTTGCCGCTTACTGCTCCGGCCTCCGGGTCCCGGCAACGCCGATACACGAGGCCGACCCTCCCCTGATGACCATAGTTTCTCCCCGGGGCGTAGAAGAGAGGCCGATGCAGGCCGATAGTCTTTCACGGAGGACCGTTGCGGTTGAACTCACCAGCGATGAAACTGATGTAGAGTCCTACCTCGAACAGGCTCTTCTGGAAGGCCGGTGCGCCTGCTGGATCCGGAATACCGTCATCGATGCGATCGAGGCATACAACCGCCTCGCCGCGCGATGGGGCGACGAACACGTCAAACTCTTCCACGCCAGGTTCACCGTTGGAGACCGGCAGAAGATCGAGGACGATGTGCTGACATGGTTCGGGAAGCAGAGCACGGATGCCGACCGTAGAGGGAAGATACTGATAGCAACGCAGGTTGTCGAGCAGTCGCTGGATATCGACTTCGATGCGATGGTTACGGACCTTGCGCCCATCGACCTGATCATCCAGCGGGCCGGGAGACTGCACCGGCACCGGGAGAGAAGGAACGGGCTTGTTGTAATGCCCACCCTGCTGGTCCTCTCTCCCCCTCCGGTTGAGGCTCCAGCAAAAGATTGGTTTACGAGTGTCTTCCCCAGAGCAGGACGAGTATATGAGAAACACGGGCAACTCTGGCTCACCGCTCGCCTGCTTGCCGCCCGGGAACGGATCGTGATGCCCGACGATGCGCGGCTGCTGATCGAAGGCGTGTTTGGAGAGGAAGCGCAGGCATCCGTTCCCGAGGCGCTCAAGGTATGGGAGATACAGGCAGACGGAAAAGACCGCGGGCATGCGGCGCTGGCGCAGATAAACGCACTGCGGCCGCAGGCAGGGTATGTGGACCTGCACGGGCAGTGGGAGGATGAGAGCCGGACACCGACCCGGCTCGGTGAAGCGAGCGTCACCGTCGTGCTGGCCCGCCAGGACGGGGCCGAACTCCGGCCCTGGAATGAAAGCGGAGAGGCCGCCTGGGGAAGAAGCCAGGTCTCGGTGAGAGAGTCCCGGATAGCAGGCCCGGCACACTACTCCAGGGCTGAAGAGCGTGAGATCGCACGGGTAAAACCGCTCCTGCCCGGCAGGGGCGAAGGAAGCATCCTGATCCCTCTGAAGCCCACCCCAGACGGGTTGTGGGAGGGACGCGCACAGGATCTGAAGGAAAAAGGGGTGATCGTCACCTACGATCCGAAGATCGGCCTGCAGATCAGGAATGGCTGATCATCATGTGCCGTGAAATGAATCCGATTTTAAATTTAACCCATATTTTCCTCGATAACGCCTGAAGGGTTCACCAGAAAGGTCAGATGGATAAGTATAAGGTATCTTACAATAAGCATTCACCAGACATTGTCGTACTCGTCTCTTCCGGTCGCATGCGAAGATCGCTCCATTGACTGGTGCAGAGCGGTCAGGCAATGCAGGTGAACAGACATGGTCAATCTCATCGATGATCCATGGATACCCGTCGTGCGAAGGGACGGAGCACAGGAACCCATTGCCCCCTGGGAAATTACCGGGGGGGCCGAGCCCGTGATCCGGCTGGATGCACCCCGACCCGATTTCAACGGGGCGCTGATCCAGTTCCTCATCGGCCTTGTGCAGACGGCAATTCCTCCCGGTGACAACCGGGACTGGAGGAGGAAGTTTAAGACTCCCCCACCTCCCGATGAACTGAAACGTGCTTTTGCACCGTATGCCCATGCTTTCAACTTCGATGGCGAAGGGCCGCGGTTTATGCAGGACTATGACCTCAACGAGGGCGTCGAGAGCTCCGTAGACCGGTTGCTCATGGAGATGCCCGGAGAGCAGACGCTGAAACTGAATACCGACCATTTTCTGAAGCGAGGGACGGTCAGCCGGATCTGCCGCCCCTGCTGCGCAATGGCACTCTTCACGCTCCAGACGAACGCTCCGTCCGGTGGCCGGGGGCACCGGACATCGCTCCGGGGCGGAGGGCCGCTGACCACGCTGGTCATGGGCACAACCCTGTGGGAGACCGTCTGGTTAAACGTCCTGCCCCGGGATCAGTTCGAGATCCTCGGCAACGCCGCAAAAACCGCAGACCCCGACCGGTTCCCCTGGATGGGGCCGACCCGCACAAGCAGCAAAAACGAGGTTACGGCTCCTACCGACGTGCACCCGGCACAGATCTTCTTTTCCATGCCCCGCAGGATCCGGCTCGACCTGGATCACCCGGAGTCGGGAACGTGCGATATCTGCGGTTGTGCTTCTGAGGATCTTGTCTCGCAATACTCCACGAAGGATGGCGGGGTGAACTACAAAGGGGCCTGGAAACACCCGCTCACGCCGTATTACCAGCCGAAGAACGCCGAAGAGCCTCTCCCAAAGCACGGGCAGGCGGACGGGGTATCGTACCGGAACTGGCTCGGACTTGTGCAGAACGATACCGAAAGCCGTACGCAGCCTGCGCTGGCGGTCCAGGTCTTCCGGAACGAGCGGCAGCGCAACCTGACCGACCATCTGGGTTATTCGGCCCCGCTCTGGGCGTTCGGTTACAAGACGGACAACATGAAGGTGGTCTGCTGGAACGAGAGCACGATGCCACTGCTCCATGTCGGCGAGGCGGTTCGTGAACAGTACGAAGGGGTTGTGACGGCACTGATCAAGACTGCCGATCTCGTCGCAGGGAGCACCCGCAGTTGCATCCGGAAAGCACTCTTCGGGGACCGAAAAGACGCAGGCGGGAATATCCCCGAGGTCGATTCCCGGTTCTGGCAGGATACCGAGAGCGAGTTCTACGCTGTGCTGGAGGCGTTGCGGGAGGCGACGGAGAAGGGCGAGGATACAACCGCCTTGAAACTGCAGTGGCTTTCGAGCCTCTCCCTTGAGGCCGAGGGACTTTTCAAGGACTATTCCCAGGCCGATCTCATCGGTGTCGCAGACCCACGAAGGATAGCCCTGTCCCGGCGCATGCTCAGGAATTACACCTCACCGAGAAACAAGAAGATCCGCGATGCGCTCGACCTTCCCCGGGAT
>JALNXI010000171.1 GCA_023230425.1 Methanoculleus sp.
GCGACCGGCGACCGGTTGAAATACGATTATAACACCGCGTACTGGACGTTCGACCTCTTAACGAACTGGGCCATGCTCCGCTACGACGCGATGATCGATACTATCACCGCAAAGCAGGGCGAGATCGAGGCCGAGTCGATAGCCCTCGTGCAGGAGACCGACAGAGGGGCGGCCGAGCTCATCGCTGCCGGCGACAATGAAGGGGCGGCACGTCTCCTCACGAACTTCACCGTCTCCCGGGGCGATGCGATCATCGATGAGTGGCACGATCTGTCGGGCACACTTATCGTCACGTATTCAAACGGCCTCATCACCGACCCGGTGACGGAGGCGGTCGAGGAGCCCGGGTATCCAGCATGGTGGCTGAACGAGACCGGGTACCAGTATGGGCCGCGGGTCTACCAACTTGAAGATCTTCGTGCCGCCGGCGGACTGAACTATACCGGCAGCACGGTCCGGGTCCCGAGGGATGCAACGTTTGCAGAGATCCGGGATCTCCTCTGATCACCTTTTTTTGCCGATCTGACGTCATCGTTATATGATGTGAGCAGGATCTGGGTGCACCCTGGAAAGGGGGGAAACCCATGAGAAATCTGATCCTGCTTGTGGCGGTTATATCCCTGCTCCTCCTCGTCGGCTCCGCCGGGGCCGCCGACGTGGGCACTGCAGGGATGCAGAATGGAACGACGGTGAACATCCAGAGCGGCGGCCAGAGCTATCCGGCCTACATCACGACCCCTGAGGACGGCGGGCCGTCCCCGGCTGTGGTGCTGCTCCACTCCTTCAACGGGCTCGAGCCCGGCTACCAGGATATGGTCGACCGCTTTGCCGGGGAGGGGTTCGTCGTCATCGCCCCCGAGTGGCAGACCTTTAACGAGTCGCCGGAAGACGCCGTGATGGAGGGACTGGTCCGGGACACAGTTACGTATCTTGGGACCCGGCCCGAGGTTAATGAGAGCAGCATCGGCCTGACGGGGTTCTGTGCGGGTGGACGCTACACGATGCTCTTCCTGCCCCGGATCGAGGAGTTCAGCTCGGGTGTCGCCTGGTATGGCTTCCCCTACTCTGGAGGGCAGGCGAACGGGACCCCACCTGCAGACCTGATCGACAATATCACCGACCCGATGCTGATCATTCACGGCACGGCAGATGAAGCAAGCCCGGTGGCCGATATCTACCGGTATGCGACCGATCTCGATGCGGCCGGGAAATACTTCGAGCTCAAGGTCTACCAGGGCGAGCCGCACGGGTTCATGATCGAAGACGGAGAGCTCTCGGAGAGTCCTGTTGCAGAGAGCGCCTATGAAGAGATGGTAGGGTTCTTTAACCAGCGACTGGTGGGCGCGTAAGTGCCCAGCAGGAGCTGGAGAAAATGCGCAGCATTTTCAACCGGACGCTCGGTTGATCCCCCACCCGGTCACTTTTTCAGGGTGAATTGAGCACGTTGCTTCGGGCAATCTTCTTCATCACCTTTTCCCAGGAACCCGTGACGAGGAAACTCTCCTCCATAAAGCCGATCACCTTCGTAAACTTCTTCATGGGGAAGGCCATCGTCAGGGTGTCCAGCGGGACGCAGGGCCGTGCCGAGGGGTCGAACATCCCGAGCACCGCTCTTGGATTTTCGTTCTGCTGCTCAACCCAGGGGAAGTAAAAGACCGAGCTGCACCCGGCACCGAAGGGAGAGATGACCCCGTTCGGGTCGCTCTGGTCGAAGTTTGCAAGCGTGAAGAGGCCGGAGAGCACTTCCGGGCGGGCGAAGAAGACCACGGCGTCCGGGTTGTCGGCCTCCGTGAGCTGGTCCCAGCGCTTGAAGACAATGCTCTTTCCCTTCGTCGGAATCCGGACGGTTCTCCAGTCGAGCTCGTCCACGATCTCCGGCGTCTGCTTGTAGCGCTCCCCCTCCATAACGCCGGGCTTCCCGTAGGAGAGGAAGTCGCGGAAGTCGGGGAACCGTTCAGCGTCGTAGCCGAGGTAGAACCTCCCCCCACGGCACCCGATCGACTCTTCGTCGAAGACGAGGCTCTTGCCGTTCCTCACCTTCGTAAGGTCACAGACGAAGCATCTCCAGCCTTTTGGGGCGGGGGCCTTCTCCACCCCCTCGGTCGCGCCCCCGACCTCGAAAGCGATCGGGAGTTCGGTCCCCGGGAAGTACTTCTCGTGGAGTTCGATGTAGGCGTCGCGCAGTGCTGTGTCCATATGACCCTGTTTTAGGGCGGCGGGGATTAATATTCTGATCTGCTTCCCGGGCCGGAGCGTGTGCAGCCAGCGACCGTCTGTAGGTCTGCCCGGGAAGAGGGGTGTGGATGGGACGGTATCCGGCTGCTGGACACCGCACGTGAGCCGGTTTAATGGGAAAGATCGAAACGTATATATTGTCAACACAGGAATGTTGACGTATGCCTCTCCCCTTAAACGACAGGCAGTTTGCGTTCTGGAAGCTCCGCCGCACCGGCCTCCCCAACATCCATATCGCGGACCACTTCCGCATATCCCGGCAGGCGGTCTCGAAGGCGCTGCTCGCCATGGACCGCAAGGTCGAGGAGACGCTCATCGAGATGGCGCACGCAAACCAGATCGACATCGAACGCCTGAACGCAGAGATTGGAGTCCTCTTCGGCCGCTCGGTCCCCTTCGATGCGGCTGCAATCGTCTTTGTCTCGGAAAACCACGGAGTGCAGGTCTGGTACGAGCACGAGGGCGACTGTGGCGCATGTCCCCGGTACGCCAGGTGCATCGAGCTCCTCTGGGGCTACGCGGACGAACTGGGGGTTGTGCTCACGAAGACCGACGACCCGACACGGTTGGCCGACGAACTCTTTGCGAAACTCCGGGAGATGGTATGATGCCCCTCATGGAGACGATCCGGGCGTACCTGGGCTGGTGCCCCATGACGGGGCCGATGCGGACGGATCTCACGGTGCGACCGGCTGCGGCCGCGGCGGCGGGCGGGCGGGACGGGTTCTTCCGGACCGAGCCCGGGTGGTGGAACCGCTACCACAACCAGCTGCTCGTCGCGGCGGTAGCCTTTTCGGCGGCGGCAGCGGCAGCTTTCCTCCTGATCGAGGATGCTCCGGGGTACCCGACCATGTGGACGGGCCTCGGCATTGGGGTAGGAGCGCTCATCGGCTTCCTGCTCGGTTGCCGGAAGCAGTATGCACGGATTGCCGCCGGCGAGTTTATCCAGGCCAACATGACCCGGAGACAGCGCATCGTCCGGCGCCTGAGTACGCCGGCGGCCGCTGTTATTCTCGTCGCTGTTATTGGTTATTTTGTCCTGAGCGGTATGCTCGGCTGGATCGTCAGGTTCATGCTGGCTCTGAGCCTCTTCGGCTGGGCCCAGTACGGCGTTACAATCCTCTGGGAGCGGCGGCACCGCACTACCCTGATCGCGGAGAATGGGTCGATGTACGCCCTGAATGCGGCGATGCAGGAGGAGCCTGTATGTCAATGAGATTTTCCGAGACGATACAGAGGCTGATGGGCTGGTGCCCGAACGCGGCAGCGGCTGGCACCATCCGCCGGTATACTGCGCTGGACGGTGAGATCGGAACGGCGGCGGACGGCAGCCGGGAAGTAGTGGAGGGTGCACTGGTGGACTACGGCCCGATCGGAACTCCGGCGATGTACCTCATTCTGATTGTTGCCGGTGCTCTGCTCATCGGCTGCCTCGCTGTGACAGCCCCTGCAGGGCGCTTTATCCTGCTGGCTACCCTGCTGACTTTCTCCGGTGTGGAGTTATACGGGGTTCTGAGAAGAGCCCGCGTCGAGATATCATCGGACACGATCACTATCAGGCGACCACTCTTCCGGCCCATCGTCATCCCGAAGGATGTCGTCGTGAAGGCGGAGGTGGGAGAGAACAGACTTCCTGTCCCCTTCTGGCTCCTTGCGACGGCACTGGCGGCGCTTCTCATATCGGCGGCCGCCGGTATATATCTTGGATGGGATAACCCGACCTCCATGCGATTCATCTTCGGGCTTGGCGGCGCGATCTTCTTCCCCGTGATCATCTACCGCACCTACGTGCGGACACAGTACCCGCGAACCCTGACGATAACGACTCCGAAGAGGATCGCCGCAATCTACACCGATGACCCCGAACGGATGGCCCGAAAGTTGGGGGTAGCGGGATGACGGTCTTCATGGAGTATATCAGGAAGAAGCTCGGCTGGTGTCCGAACGCCGGCACTATCGAACCCGTCCGGCACACGAGCGCGGAAGCGGGCTACGGGGATGCGTGGAAGGGGAGGAGCCCGGAACCAAAACCCGGCCCGGAACCGGCCGGCACTGCGGGTGGGGATCGGAGCGGCTACCAGGACAACATGCTGCTGATCCTCCTTGCCCTGGCCTGGCTCTTCCCGGTCGTGTACCAGCGGGAGTTCCTCCCGCTCCTCGTCGTCCTCTCTGCCGTCGCCGTGTATTATGACGCACAGAGTATCCGTGCCGGGGACAGATTCGAGAAGGAAACACTGTTTGGCGATATCGTCACCTGGCGGCCGCTAACCTGGGGAGCGGCGACGCTTGTCGGGGGGATCATCATCATGGCAATCTATCTCTTCCACCGGAAAGAGATCTACCGCGCAAACTTCGGCGGGGAGGCAGCCGCATGACGATGAAGTTCTCCGAGGCGATACGGAGATGGATGGGCTGGTGCCCGAACGCTGGCGCTGCCGGAACCGTCCGACGACGGTATGCCGCGCCGTGCGGCGAGGTCGGGATCGAAGCTGTGGCAGGCGACGGCCGGGAGGTGATGGAGGACGTATTCGTGGAATACACCAGTCCTCGCTTTTTTGTGCTGATGCCGTTTGCCTTCCTTGGTTTCTTGATGCTCTTCGTGGTATCCCTTCTGATCCCTTCCTTGTGGCCCGGGCTCATCTTTACCTTCACGGCCATCTTTTTTGTAGCGTGGGCCGCATGGCGCCTCTATTTCGATCCGTATCGAACTGTGGTTGAGTCCTGCGGGAATTCCGTCATAGTCCGGAGATCGCGTACCCGGCCGCTCGTCTTCGGAAAGGATAC
>JALNXI010000172.1 GCA_023230425.1 Methanoculleus sp.
CGCCGCCGAAAGAAGCCCCTCTTCACGGGCCCGGAGGATATCGTAGTCACTGACGTCCGCTTCGAGCGCCGCGAACTGCCGGGCCTTCTCCTCGACTCCCTCGATCTCCGCCCGGTTCTCCCGGACACGTCGTTCTGTCTGGAAAAATCGCTCATCCATGCGGGCAAGTTCCTCACGGAGGGCGTCATACTCTGGCTGGAGCGTCTTCATCGCCGTAATGCGGTCGCGGAGAGCCTGCCACTCCCCGACCTTCCGGGCAAGCCCGGTGACCGCCCCCTCATCCTCAGCAAGTGCGGCAAGTTCCGCCTCGATCCTCCGGCGGCGCTCGTCGTAATCCTGGATCTGTCCCCCTGTGGTCTCCATTTCGAGAGTCAGGCGGTCGGCGAGTGCTTTCTCCTCCGCCATCGCGGCAACCTCTACCTTCAGGGGCTCGTAGCGGCCGGCGAGGAGAGAGAAGGCTTCAAGGTCGTTCTGGAATCTTCTGCGCTCCGCGATCTCCGCTTCCCCGTCCCGGCACTCGGTGCGGAGCCGCCCGATCTCACCTGTCAGCACCTCCTCTTCCTTCGCGAGGTGCAGGTAGCGGTCACGCACCAGGAGCAGCCGATCGCGTTCCTTACGGGCACGCTCAAGCGTCTCCCCGGCATTCCTCTCTACGGCAGCGATCCTCTCCGACTCCTCTTCCGCACCAGCGAGCCCGGCGCGGAGCGCCTGGATGTGGTCGTGAACCCCGCTCGCGTTCAACTCCTGGAGCCGCCCGGAGAGTTCCCGGGCGATCCCTTCCCTGGCATCGATGACCTCCCTCAGTTCATCCATGCTGTCCTTCTTGAGGTAATCGATGCCCAGCACCTGCATGAACCAGTCCTTCCGGGACCCGGCCCGGCTCTCGATCAGGGCGAGGAGTTCCTTCTGCCCGGCATAGATGGTGTTCCGGAAGTCACCTGGACCCATGCCGACGACCCGCTGCACCTCCTGGGCCACTTTCTGGACGCTGCTTGCGAGGAGTCTCTGGTTCAGGTAGAGGTTTGCCTCGTGGAGGGTGGAGGAAGGACGGCGCTTGAATTTACGGACGACAGCATACTCGTTGCCGCCGACCAGGAAGTCCAGGCGGACCTCGCAGACGTCCTGCGGGCCCGCAAAGGAACTGACGACGTAATTCCCATCCAGGCCGGTCCCCTGGAGCCCGTAGAGAGCGAAGAGGATGGCACTCACGATGCTGCTCTTCCCGGTCCCGTTGTTCCCGACGATCCCCGTGATACCGTCCTGGAAAGTGATCTCCTGGTCCCGGAACCTCTTGAAGTTCCGCATCCGCAGTTTATTCAGCAGCACTCTCTCCCTCTTTATGGCGTACGATGACTTTTTTGAGGACCGTGGCCCCGGCCCTCTTCACGTACTCCTCCTCGCCGGGAGCAAGGTGTTCCCTCTCCACGAACCGCTCGAACTCGGCGATGTAGTCGACGCCGACAAGGGATTCCTCATAAAATATCTGGGAAACGTCATCGGTGGCTATCACCCGCAATTTGAGGTCCAGCATCCGGCTCCGGGCGTCTGAAAGAGCCTTCTGGTCGAGCGCACGGAGCGTCTCGCGGCGTATTCCATCGAGCGTGATCTGGCAGATTGCCCGGGAGGCTGCCTTTCCGGCATCGTCGATCGCCGTGAGGACGGAGTCCACGACCTCCCGGGCGGAAAGCCCGTCGCAGTTGACCCGCCCGAGACTGAGCATGGGGGTGTGCGGGAGGTCGATCTTCCGGACGTCCCCGGTTGCCAGGTCCACGGCGAGACCTCCCTTGGTCTCTGTGATCTCCCCGTAGTTGCAGTACTCAAGCGACCCGCTGTACCAGGCGTTATCGGCGACCTGAACCTGACTGTGGTAGTGGCCGAGCGCGATGTAGTCGAACCGGTCGGATATGATGGTCGCATCCAGTTCGTGCTCCGCAACGGTGTGCAGCCGCCTGTCCGAGAGAATGCTCGCAAGACCGTGGGTGACGAGCACGTCTGTGCCGCTTGAGAATTCGATCCTCTCAAACGCCGCCCGGTACCCTTCGGGCTGGAGCATGTTCGGTATCAGGTGAAAGACCGCATCCCCGAGTTCAACCCGCCGGTAGCGGTTGTGGTGGGCGACGTAGAAGTCGCCTGCGCGGTAGCCCCCCCGTTCGAGGACCTCGAACGGCGATGCCGTATACCGGGTCTTTGCCATGCTGTGGTTGCCCGCGACCACAAGCACGGGGATTCCCGCGTCCTGCAGGCGGCAGAGGGCGTCGAGCGCCGTCGTGTAGGCGCGGGTCTTCGGCTTGACCTGGTGGAAGAGGTCGCCCGCATGGATGAGCGCATCGGGTCGCATGCCGATGATCCGGTCGACGGCGGCCAGAAAGTTGTCGTAGATGAGCTGCTCGCGCAGGTTCATCCCGGTATCCGGATCGACCCGGTTAAATGCGGATAATCCCAGATGCGTGTCTGCTATGTGAACGATCTTCATGCCCAATCAGTCTCCATGCTCCTCGCGCATAAATGCCTGATCCGCGCGGCGCGAAAGTGTCCGGCACCGGGTCGGTGCCCATAATACGCTTAATCTAATATATCCTCACTGATATTTGTATGGTGATCTCGTGTCAAAAAGAGCCGTAGATGCAGTTTTTCAGGCGCTCTTCATCCTCTCCGACCTCCGGTTCCTGCTGCGGGAGACAGCTCCGCAGCATGACTTTGATGAAGCGCAGAAGAAGCGCGCCGCAACCTCCCTTGAGAAGGTGAAGCGGCAGATCGCAATCATCGAAGAGGAGTTGGTGCAGTGAAGTGCGCAGTCGATATTGAGGCTCGCGACGTCGAGGAGATGTACATCAACATCGACCCCATCCAGGCGGGCGGGCGGCTCACCGCCGATGCTATGAAGGCGGCAATCTCCTTCGGCGACGGCTACTCGGTCTGCGACAACTGCCGAAACCCCCCAAGACTCGATTACATCCAGAAACCCCCCATTGCGCAGTTCCACGCAGACCTTGCCACGTGGCTGAACATGGACACGGCGCGGGTGGTCCCGGGAGCGCGCCGGGGGTTCCAGGCGGTCGCGAGCACCTATGTGGAGAAAGGCGACCCCGTCATCGTCACATCGCTTGCCCACTACACCGAGTTCATGGCGATCGAGGCGGCCGGCGGGATCCCCCGGGAGATCCCGAAGGATGCGAAGAACCACATCACCCCCGACGCCGCAGCGGAGAAGATCGAGGCGGTGATCCGGGAGTTCTCGCGGACGCCGCCGCTGCTCTTCGTCGACCACGTCGACTATCAGTTCGGGAACGTCCACGACGTCGCGGGCATCGCCAAAGTCGCCCACCAGTACGACATCCCGGTCCTCGTCAACGGGGCCTATACGGTCGGGATCATGCCGGTCGACGGCAAAGCGCTCGGTGCCGACTTCGTCGTCGGGTCGGGCCATAAGAGCATGGCGGCTCCGGCGCCCTCCGGCGTCCTCGCGACGACGAAGGAGCACGCAGGACGGGTCTTCCGGACGACGCAGGCGAAGGGGGATGTGACCGGCCGGACGTTCGGGCTTAAAGAGATCGAGATGATGGGATGCACCCTCATGGGCGTCACCGTCGTCGGGATGATGGCCTCGTTCCCCCGCGTCAGGGAGCGGGTGCAGCACTGGGAGACCGAGGTGGCGCATTCGCAGGCGGTCGTGGATGCCCTCCTCTCCATCGAGGGGACGAAAGTTCTCTCGGACTACCCGAGGCAGCACTCCCTGACCCGGATCGATACCCGCGAATCCTTCGATACGGTGGCACAGCGGCACAAGAAGCGCGGTTTCTTCCTCTCAAGCGACTTAAAGAAGCGGGGGATCACCGGGGTCATCCCCGGATCGACCAAAGTCTGGAAGTTCAACACCTTCGGGCTGACCGATAAGCAGATCCGGCACGTCGGGGAGTCGTTTATCGAGGTTGCACGGGAGAACGGGTTGAATATTGTCTGAGAGATCGGCCGCAAGCAAAACAAGAGTATTCCGGAACCGTGAGGGACCGTCACCCGGCCTCCTCGACCTTTCCGTTCTTTGCGCGGTACCGCCGCACCGTCCCCGCTGCCCTGACCGCGAGGCTCTCCACGTCGAGTTCCTCTTCAATCTGGGTGATTGTCGCTGCAGGTGCCGCCGTCGATGGGTAACGGGGGGCGACCGTGCATCCGACATTCCCCGGATGGGCCTCAAACGTCCCGATGGCACGGGCGCGCTCGACGATCTCCTCCTTGTCGAACCCGATGAGCGGCCGGAGCACCGGAACGGACGCCGCCGGGGCGATCACCGTCATGTTCGCGAGCGTCTGCGAAGCCACCTGCCCCAGGTTGTCGCCGTTGACGAGCGCGTAGGCGCCGCGCTCTCCCGCAAGGATGCTTGCCACCCGGAGCATGAACCGCTTGCAGAGAATGCACCGGTAACGGGGCTCTTTTAACGCCGTGACGACCTCAAAGAATGGCTCCATATCCGCAACGAGGAGGTCGAGTGGGTGCCCCGGGACCCAGGCAGAGAGCCGGGCATGGTTCTGCAGGACGTTTCTCTCCCCATCCGCCCCGCCGAACCGCCCGCTGTGCATGTGGACGTGCACCATCCGGCATCCCCGGCGCATCATCAGCCACGACGCAACGGGGGAGTCGATGCCCGCCGAGAGCAGGGCCATAACTTCTTCCTGTGTCCCGTATGGGAGCCCACCCGGCCCGCTGATCTTCTCATCGTAGACGAAGCCACCAAACTCCCGGGCTTCCACGAAGACCTCGTAGTCGGGCGTCGTCAGGTCCACCGTGGCCTCCGGCACCCGGTCGAGGACGGCTGAGCCGACAGCAGCCCCGAGTTCCTGGCTGTTGAACCCCTCGACGCCTGACCGTCGCGCCCTGACCGCAAACGACATCCCTGGCCGGAGGTGCCGCTCCGCATGCTCGACGGCTGCGGCCGCGAGCCCGTTGATGTCGGCGGTGGTCACCGTGCAGACGCTGACGCTCACCACCCCGAAGGTTC
>JALNXI010000173.1 GCA_023230425.1 Methanoculleus sp.
GCGTATCGAAGTCCGGCTGCCCTATACCGAGGTTGATCGCGTCCGGCCCCCCGGCATCGAAGAGTTTCCGGATCCCCGACATCTCCACCGACCGGACCCGGCCGGCATACCTGTGCTTGCTCATACAATTCCTCACTCGATGTTTGCGTGCCGGCACTGGAGGTCTTCGGGCCGGCACTGGGTGATCTCCATCAGCCGGGAAATGATCGCATCCGCAAAGACCATGGCGGTCGTCTCGAAGATGGTGCCGAGCGGTGCAAACGACTTGTGCTCACCCATCATCTGCCGGATCTCGAACTCCACCGACTCGTCGGCCACTTTGTCCCGCTGGCTCTCAACGATGACGATGCAGTCGGCGATACGCCCGATACGAGACTCTTTCTTCGACGTGATGAGGCAGATCCGCCCGCCGATCTCCTTTGCCGTCTCGGATATATCCGCAACAGTCTTGGTTGCGCCGGACCCGGAGAAGACGATAATGACGTCTCCCGGTTTCATGGCCGGGGTCACCGTCTCCCCGACGACGAAGGCGGAGAGCCCGAGGTGCATCAGGCGCATGGCAAACGATTTTGCAACCAGCCCAGAGCGCCCGGCGCCCATGGTGTAGATGCGGTTCGCGTTCAAGATCTCATTTAAGAGCGCATCGATCTGGTCGTCGGACATCACGTCCGCGATGGTCCTGATCTTGGTCGCCATCAACCGCATCATGTTCTTAACCGGGTGATTTGTCATCGTAGTTCCTCTGTTAGGTTTCACGAGATCATACATTAGAATATCCCAAAGGCGCCGTATGTAAGGCGATTTCAGGGGCCGCCGGGATCCAGCACAGGAGGGGTCCGGGAATTGATGAAAAGTCGTAATCGATAGACTCTCCTGCCGCGAGCCCGGGCCGCCCTCGCGGCAGATGGATGCTGGGACCTGATATCGGCAAAGGGTTACGAAAATCACCATTATCCTGATTAAACGCCAATAATTATTATCTGATCCTTCCGCCCAACCACATTTGGTAACGCAAAGACTATTTTTGATGATTGCAGATATACAAAATTCGGCGTGGCGCTCCGGCCGCAAAGGAAGTAAAATTGCTGTCTGAACTCTATTCCGCAGCACAATTTTCCTCTTGCGCCCATCAGAATTACCTATGCAGGTAAATGCCCTTCCATGCAGGGCGAATCAGGGATAACACAGGCCTGCCGCTTCCCGTATCACTATGCGAGAGGGCGCACGGCAGGACTCAGGGGATAACAGCAGGTGACGGAAGATGGCGGGGCAGGAAGGGCATCTGGACGAGGAGATCCCCGGTCTCCTCGACGAGAACGTACGGGAGTGGTGCATACGACAACTGAAAGGGCGGTTCACGCCGCCGCAGAGGATGGCGGTCCCGCTCATCCACGAGGGAAAGAACGTCCTCATATGCTCGCCGACCGGGTCGGGGAAGACCCTCGCGGCGTTTCTTGCGATCATCAACGACCTCGCGGTCCGTGCACGGACCGAAGGGCTCGAGGACAGCGTCTACTGCCTCTATATATCGCCGCTCAAGTCGCTCGCAAACGATATCCACAAAAACCTCAGCCTGCCCCTCGAAGGGGTAGAGGAGATCGCCTGTGAGCGCGGAGTCCGGCACACCCCGATCCGGCACGCCACCCGCCACGGGGACACTTCACGGGCCGAAAAGGCGAAGATGGCACGGAAACCTCCGCACATCCTCAACATCACTCCCGAGACCCTCGGGATCCTCTTAAACTCCCCGAAGTTCCGGGGAGCGGTTCCGGTGGTGAGGAGGGAAGGATGGGGGCAGGTCCGCATCTTCACCGGCCGGGAAGAGGGCGAACGCCGTCTACCAGATAACCTACGTTGGGGTCACTTCCCCCTTCGGGTGACCCTCCGGTGGATCGGAGTCGGGCCCGGCACGGCGGTAGGAAACGTCCCTTCGGCTGCGTGCCGGACATCCTCGATGGAGTAGAACGCCTTGGGGTTGAACTCGTGGATGGCGTTCTCCACCTCCTTGATGTTCTTCCTCTTGATCACCGAGAAGATGACCTTGCCGGGGCCCTGTTTCCCCTGGGCGTCGAGGACCGTCACCCCGTAGCCGGCGGCGCGGAGGTAGTCGATGAGGTTCGTTGCGTCCCGCTGGGTGATGATCCGGATGAGAGCAAGCCCCATTGCCAGCCGTTCCTCAATGAGCATCCCGACGTAGTTTCCCGTTGCAAACCCGGCCGCGTAGGCGAAGTAGTTGAGCGGGTTTGTGAGGTTCTGGAAGATCTGGCCGACGGCGATGATCCAGATGAAGACCTCGACGAACCCGAGGACCGGGGCGACCATCTTCATCCCCCGGGATACGAAGATGATCCGCATCGTCCCGATGGTGACATCGCAGATCCGCGCAAGGAAGATGAATACCGGGACGATGACCAGGGAGAAGACCTCCGGGCTGATATCCGGGACGATGCCGAGCATGGATCATGATTGACGAGCAGATAACATAATTTTATCCCTATTGAAATATATGTCGGCCGCCAAAAATTCCTGAGGACCTGCCTTACCAGATACTGCAGCAGAATACGCGGGGAACGGGTTGAAGCGAGACCCGGATCATCCCGATGGATGCGATCTCCACCGGCCCGCAGCCCCTCGACCTCTTCCGCATCGGCCGGCCGATGCCGTCTCCGGCGAACGGTTGCCCGAACCCGGGCACACGTTCGCCTCACGGGCACCGCGGGCCGCGGTGAGCGCACAGGTCACGCAGGATGAACTGGGGGCGGGAGCCGCCGGGGACCTCTCGATGGCCGCCGTTGTCATAGTTTTCGGCATTGTTGCAGCCATCGCAGCAGGATTCCTGCTGCTCCGGCGGCGCTAACACCCCGCCTTTTTTTCTCCCGGCCCGGACGGGGGCCGGAAAATGTGAACCGGCACTCGCCCCCTGCAGGGACGGGCGGCCCAGGAACGTTGGGATACCGCCGTCCGGAACCTTGATGGGCGGGAGGGAGAGACCTTGCAGGGGAGCATGCCATGATCCTTCCACCCGCATTCTACGAACGGGATACCGTGACCGTCGCAAAGGACCTGCTGGGATGCCTGCTTGTACACCGGGACGGGGCGGGAACAACGATGGGGTGGATCGTCGAGGACGAGGCCTACCTCCGGGACGACCCGGCGGCCCACTCGTTCCGGGGGGAGACGAAGAGGAACAGCGCCATGTTTGGCCCGGCAGGCCACGCCTACGTCTACCGGATCTACGGCCTGCACACCTGCGTCAACGTCGTGACCGGGCCGGAGGGTGCGGGGGAGGCGGTCCTCGTCCGGGCGCTCGAACCGGCGGCCGGGATCGACCTGATGCAGGCAAGGCGGGGGATGGACGACCCGGTCTCGCTCGCGAGCGGTCCGGGAAAACTGACGCAGGCGCTCGGGATCACCATGGACCTGAACGGGGCCTCCCTCTTTGACGCCCCTCTCCAGGTCTGGTCGCCCGAGAGCCTGCCCGGCCGCCGGCCGGAAGGTCCGCCGGGCGAGATCGTGCAGACGACCCGGATCGGGATCACGAAGGCGGCGGACCTCCCCCTCCGGTTCTACCTGAAGGGGAACCGCTACGTTTCGCGGCGGTGACAGGGGTCCGGCGCCGGACCGGTCTCCCGAGCCTGCCCGGCCTCGTGCGCCGTACTCAAAACAGCGCGACATAAGGGCCGGTTGCCGGAAACAGATCACTTCCCGTGTTCCTGCTCGAGGATCCGGAGAATGCCTTGTCGGAGTTCCGGGACGCGGTTGATGACCGTCCGCCAGACAAGCATCGTATCGACACCGAAATACGCATGGATCAGCCTGTCCCGCATCCCTGCCATCTCGCGCCAGGGGACGGCAGGATACTTCTCCCGGACGGGCACCGGGATCTGTTTTGCCGCTTCGCCGAGGATCTCGAACTTCCTGATGACGGCGCTCCGGGTCTTGTCGTCGTGGAGAAATTCGTCATACGTCATCCGCGAGGTAGACGGTGTATGCTCTCATGCGAAGAGGGGGTCCCGCGTAACCCGGGTGCGGAGCTCCGGGCGCATCGAGACAGGAGAGGGCGGACAGCAAACGGAATGTAGCGGCCGTCACAAAGGGTCGCTGAAGGATCCGGGCAACTGCAGGAACGGGGACAGCGATGTGGTGCCTCCGGTAAATTGAGCCAACCTGCCCCTCCGGTTAATAGGTTGGCGACCGGTCATTTGCGGAGGGGGCTGCCGGCGTTACGAGGGGATGATCGGTGTCGTCCGCCGGCCCGGCCGGAGATGGACCGTGGTGGGGAGGAGTGTCAACGGCAACCCTGACGGCCCGGAGGCGTGCGGCGCCGGACCTTACTTCCCTCTTCAGCCCGGCCCTGCACCGTGATGGTGTGCTCAGTCACCGGCATCTCCTTCCCCGAGCGTTTTAGGGCCTCATCCACGACGTACCGCACCCCGCTGCAGCAGGGCACTTCCATGTGCAGGACCGTGATCGAGCGGACCGTGTGTTGCGAGAGAATCGCCGCGAGTTTCGTTATATACCCGTCAACGTCCGTATCGAGTTTCGGGCAGAACATGATCACGATTTTGTCCTGTAGAAATTCCCGGTGAAAGTCCGGGTAGGCGAAAGGAACGCAGTCCCCGGATATGAGGAGGTCTGCGTCGTCGAAGTAAGGGGCTCCGGGGTTGAGGAGTCTCAACTGGATCGGCCACTGCCGCAGTGCCGGCTCCGCCCGTCCGGCACCCTCCCGGTCCCCGGCATGCTCTCTTGGAAGGCTCATCGCGGCGGAGCCCGGGCATGCCGTGGGAGTTCCCGCGGTTTTGTGCTCGGGGATGGGGATACCGTTCGCGGTCAGGTACTCGACCGCCTGCCGGTACAGCCCCTCCTCCCCGTGGCCGAGGAGGTGCTCAAGGTGTGCCCGGATGACCGCTTTCCCCTGGGGCACGATC
>JALNXI010000174.1 GCA_023230425.1 Methanoculleus sp.
CGCCGCTTGAGCGTCCAGTTCTCGACCGGCCCCATGGTCCTGTCGCACTCCGAACAGACGGATTTACGCGAGAGGTCGAGGGTATTCCCCGCGATCATCGCCGGGATGATCTTCTTCAAGAACGCCTCTTTCGGAGGGCAGCCCGTAACATAGTAATCGACCTTCACGAGATCGCCCACCGCGAACGCCCGGTAGAGGAACGGCGGCACATCCGTCGGGATAACCCCGTCGGGCTTTACCGTCTCCACCTGCCGGTAGACGCACGAGAAGAGGTCAGCGTTCGAACTCAGCATCGAGAGGCCTGATATCCCCCCATAGCAGGCGCAGGTTCCGAGCGCCACGAGCGTCTTTGCCCGCTTCCGGATCTTCTCGAGCCGCTCCTGGTTCTCAACGTTGCGGACGGCACCGGTCACGAACGCTATGTCGATGCCCTCGGGTGGCTCCTTCGCGTCCATAATCACCGGGGAGTAGACGATCTCCGCTTCCGCGACGACATCAAGGAGCATCTCGTGGAGGTCGAGCACCGCAATCGTGCATCCCGAACACCCTGCCAGTTCCTCAATAGCGATCTTCATCATACCGCCTCATTTCAGGACCAGTTTCTTCAGGCAGGCGTTTGGGCCGGTGTGGACGATCTCCAGTTTGGCTTTCCGGCCGGTGATCTCCTCGATCGCGCCCACGACGTAGCCGAAGAGTGTCTGGCAGAGCGGACCGCCCTGGTCGAGGCCGTTTCTCCGCAGCGTCTGGCGGACGATACAGTCGTGGAAGACGAGGTAGATGAAGGTCTCGCCGTTCTCTTCGATGATGAACGTCTCCTTATCCTCGGGTTTCCAGACCTCGAAGGAGTACTGGCCGCGAAGCAGGTCGGAGAGTTCGTGGAGCGCCTCCTCCACGTTCTCACGCTTCTGGAAGTATTTGGCGACCTCGTGGCCGAACTTCTTCCCGGCCCGGTAGGTGACTGCGTTTGCTCCCCTGCCCGCGATCTCTTCGAGCGACCTGATGACCAGACCGTTGAGTTTCATCACACCGTGGAGCGTCTGTTCCATCTCTTTTGGCTTCGGCGTGCAGTCAAGGGGGATATCCTCCGACCGGTAGACGAGATCGGAGTGAAAGGTTTCATGCAGTTCGTCGATGTAGCCCGCGCTCATCAGATCACCTTCCGAAGCATCTCACAGACCTTGATGTCGATGTAGTGTCTCCGGGCAGGATAGATGCCACGGTGCTCGAGCGCCTGAGCCGGGCAGATCTCATGACAGGACAGGCACCCCATACAGTTGTTCGGCCTGACCGGAACACTCACCTTGTTCTGGAGTTCGTACACATGCATCGGGCAGTCTTTGACGCAGAGACCGCACCCGACGCACGCGTCCTTATCCACGCGTATATCCATTATGAGCCTCTGAATGTGATTACCACCTCCTGCTATTAAAATATAGTTATATATAGTTTGTTCGCTGCAAATATTTCCATTCTGAGTTAAAATTCAGGATTTTATGCATTTTCAGGGCACCTGGAAAGTAGTCCGGCCGTCGGCGAGGAAGAGGGGGAAGGATAGGTTTTCTGGTGAGACCGGGTTCAGGGCGCTTCGTGCAGCCCGAATTTGCGCCGGCGAGTCCGCTCCTTCGCCGCAGAGGCCTGCTCTCCCGTGTGCCGGCGCGTCACTGCGCGGCGAGACCCGAAAAGAGAAAGGCGGTAGTGAGGATGAGGTAAGCCTCAAGCATTACGCTTTCACCCGAAAGAGGGCGCGGGCCAGTCGCTCGACGAACCCTTCACGTGGCATCGGCATCTCCTCCTCGACGTAATTGATACCGGCTACATCGGCGGAGACGCGCTTGAAGGCCCGGGATGCCTCGGATGTCGGGTACTTCACCACGATCGGCGACCTGCTGGCCGATGCACGCCGAACGTTGGGGTCTTCCGGTATGACCCCGAGCACCCGGACACCAAGGAGTTTCTCCATATGCGCGCGGTTGAACTCGTCCCCGCTAGCGGCAACCCGGTTGATGATCGCCCCTTCGACGTGCCCGCCGACTGTCTCGGTCAGGATCTTTGTCTTCAGGGCGTCGACGATCGAGGAGATCTCAGGGTTCACGACGAGGATCACCCCGTCGGCGATCGTCAGCGGGATGACGCCGTCCCTGCTTATCCCCGCAGGGGCATCCAGGATCAGGATATCGAACTCGCTCACAAGGTCGGCCATGACGTCTTTGAGCCGGTCCGGGTTCGATTGCTGGAAACCCTGCAGAGAGAGCCCGCACGGGACCACCTTCACGCCGAACGGTCCTTCGTATATGGCGTCCCTGACGCGCGCTTTACCTGCCAGCACTTCGTGCAGGGTCACCGGCAGATTCTCAAGCCCGAGAATGAGTCCGAGATTCGCCATCCCGACATCGGCATCCAGGATGCACGTCTTCTTCCCGTACCGGGCCAGCATAGGCCCCAGATTTGCAGTGACCGTTGTTTTGCCGGTACCGCCTTTACCGGACGCAATCGTGTATACTTTTACCATGGAATCACTCGTTATTCTGTCTCTTTGGGCTCACCGGCGTTACGCCCAGTGCCTCAGGGCATCCCGGGTATCCTGTTCGAGTGCGCTCATCAGTTCGGCGGAGAGGTGCTCCGAAGGGCGGGCGATGCCGACGACCGTCTCCCCGCGGTAGGGGATACCAAGGAGTTCTGCTCCGGTCTCATCCTGCAGTCTTCCCTGGGTGTAGAGGTAACTGTACCGCGCGGCCTCATCCTCGCCGCCGGGCCTCGTCGAGCCGATCAGGAGGCCGTCTGCGGTTGCCAGCGTGAAAGACGTAAGGCTGTACTTCTTGCCGATCGCTCCCAGATACTCTTCCAGGCTCCTCATACTCCCGGAATCGATCTCACTGAGGGATCTCGCGGGCTCGACGGAGGCCGGCTGAGCACCGCTCTCCGGTTCCCCTTGAGCCCCGGTAGCGCCTTCGGGCCGCTGCCCGGCGAGTGTTCGGGAGATCCTCGAAAGGAAGTGCAGAACGCCGGCGAAACCAACTATCACCGTCACCGTTATGATAATGAGGAAAATCTGGATGGTGCCTGTCGAATCCATTTATTATCAACTCCTGCATGTTTTACGTATCTTCGTCCTGAATGAGATGATCGAGATGAATCCTCCGGAGCATATCCTTGCAGTTTACCCTGAAACTGCTGACGAGTTGCTCGACATCCATCTCCTCCATGTTCCGGATGAGCGTGTCGATCTCGTCATTTCCGGATGGAGGCGCTGCGGTCGTCTCCTGCGCGGGTTTCACTCCCGGCATGGGGATCCTGTGCCTCTCTGCGGGCGGTTCCGGATGGCGCTTCGACGAATGTGCCACAGCGGTTCCCTTCGGCCCGGCGGGTGGCTTCGTCTCTCCCGGAGCAGCCCTCGTTGATGATGGTCTTCCCTGGCTCTCGGTCTCGGGGTCGGCGGTTGCAAACGCCCGGTTGAACTCCCGGGCGAGTTGTATCTGTTCAGGCGTCAGGAGGTTCAACTCTGCCGCCGCTTCACTCTCCTCGCCCTTCAACACCGCGTCCAGTGCGTGCTGCCCCTTTATGCCCCCATATTCGGCAAGCACCACCAGTCCTTCGTTGAGCACCAGGACGGCACTCTCGCCGCCAAGGACGATCGTGCAGATCCCGGTAAACCGTGTTGAGCCCATCTCCTCTATCAGGGCACGGGATGCCGTGGACTTGAGAAGACGATGGAACCGACCTCGTGGCAGCTGCATACAGACACTTCAGCGCAGAGGTATAAAATAAGCCTTGCTATTTATATCTTTGGAAATGAGCGTGATGCCCATACATCTTGAGACTCCATCTACATATTTTTAAGAGGATCGCTGGCCTTGCCGGTCCATCTCTGCAGGATCCTGAGGATCTCTCTCCCGGCAACCCGGATCCCCTCTTCGACTGCCGGATCTCTATCCTGGCTGAACGCCTTGATCTCGCCCACCTCGATCCCGATGGTCACAACCTCAGCAACATACCCGAGTTCGCGGGCTATTGTTACCACCTCACCGACCCCTATGTCATGGAGTGCGCATACCGGGAGGTCCGGAGACGGCGGTGCTTCGAAGACGATGACGTCACCGATATGGCCGCCGACGCCCGTCATAGCGTCGACGATCACAACCTTCTCATACTCTTCCATCAGTGGAATAAGGCCAAAGCCCCCGGTGCCGCCATCGATCGCGTCGACGCCGGCATATCTTCCCTCGAAGCGGTGCATCACCAGGATCCCCGCCCCGTCGTTTCCCATGAGGGGGTTTCCGCACCCGATGATACCGATCCGGTTCTTCTGCATAGTATTCTTCCCCACCGATTATATCTGGCAAGGTACAAAATGGTAGTGGAACCCTGAGAGTGAACCATGAGTCCCGGAAGCGGGATGTGAGGCGTATGATCCATATCGTACCAAAACCAACCGATACGCCGGACGATAACTCGACCGGCGCTGTTATACGGGAGCTGGAGAGAGCCGATGCCCGATGCAGGACCCTTGATCTCGGTGCAATCGACCCCCTCAACTCCGGGCTTGAGAACGAACTCGTCTGGGTCTGTGGAATCCGGCAGGACGGGCATCAGTTTGAGACCCTGAGCGTGCTCTCGCTCCATAACCAGGTGATCAACACACCTGAGAGCATAGTTACCTGTGCATCGAAGGTGATGACGTCGGCGCTCCTGCTGCAGAACGGTATCCGGACGCCGGAGACGGCCTACCTGCGGTCGGAGGCGCAGGCGCGGGACTTCCTTCTGCGGCACGGAAAAGTCGTCTATAAGCCGCTCTACGGGTATGACGGAAACGGTATCCGGCTGGTGACGGATCCGGGCGACCTCGGGTCGGGACCCTGGTACCTGCAGGAATACGTCAAGAACGACCGGGACTTCCGTGTCTTCGTCCTCGGCGGAGAGGCTG
>JALNXI010000175.1 GCA_023230425.1 Methanoculleus sp.
ACAGCGACGACGACCGTCTCCACCCGCAGTACGTCGTCCGCGAGCTCTCCGACATCCTGAAGGGAGAGGGGATCATCACAAGCGAGGTCGGGCAGAACCAGATGTGGGCCGCCCTCTACTACTGTTTTAAAAAACCCCGGACCTGGATCACCTCTGGCGGCCTCGGAACGATGGGCTACGGGTTCCCGGCAGCCATCGGCGCCCACTTCGCCCGGCCGGACGTCCCGGTCGTCGACGTCGCCGGCGACGGGAGTTTCCAGATGAACATCCAGGAGCTCGGAACGGTGGCGCACTATCACATCCCCGTCAAGGTCGTGATCTTAAACAACATGTACCTCGGCATGGTGCGCCAGTGGCAGGAACTCTTCTACGACCGCCGCTACTCCTACACGGAGCTCCCGCCGGTTGACTTCGTGAAGATTGCGAACGCCTACGGGGTCGAGGGCATCACAGTCGAGGAGAAGGACGGCGTCCGGGAGGCGATCGAGACGGCGCTGGCGACCGATGGGCCGTTCATCCTGGACTTCAGGGTCGAGCGGGAGGAGAACGTCTTTCCCATGGTCCCGGCTGGGGCCGCCATCAACGAGATGATCGGGGTGCGCCAGAGATGAAACCGCACACGCTGAGCGTTCTTGTGGAGAACCGGGCAGGTGTCTTGAGCCGGGTCGCCGGCATGTTCTCGCGCCGGGGGTTCAATATAGAGAGCCTCGCCGTCGGGACCTGTGAAGAGCCGGATATGAGTCGGATCACGATCGTCGTGAACGGTGACGATGCCGTGGTCGAGCAGGTGATGAAGCAGACCAACAAACTTATCGACGTCATCAAGGTCTCAGACCTGACGGAGCGGGAGAGCGTGGAACGGGAACTCGCCCTCATCAAGGTGGCTACGGAGACGGGCCCGGCCCGTGCCGAGGTTCTGCAGATCGCCGATATCTTCCGGGCCCAGGTCGTGGATGTCGGTGCAAAGACGCTGGTCCTCCAGGTGACCGGAGATACCGGAAAGATCGACGCGCTGGAGAACCTCCTGCGCCAGTACGGCATCAGGGAACTCGTCCGCACGGGAAAGATTGCACTCCTCCGGGGCGCAAAGACCGTGAAGAGTTCCAAATAACATTCTTTTTGGTGTATTCGCTTCATCGCTCCAACGGGGCGATCTCCCCGTTTTCGGCGATCGTGTTATATGTTAGCGTGCTACACGCTAACATAGCATGTTCTTCGGGTTACCTTTCCATACGGGACTCATTGTGGGCGGCGCTATCGCCCTGGTCGTCGTGGTGCTCACCCTCTGGGGGCTCCGCTTCAGGGAGGCTCCTTGATGGCAGACCTGGCGACGTTCATCTTGATCGGACTCTATTTCGTTGTGCTCATCGGCATCGGGAGCTGGGCCTCAAAGAAGATCAAGAACACCGAGGACTACATCCTCGCGGGCAGATCGCTCGGATTCTGGGTCTTTACGATCCTGATCGTCTGCTCCATATGCAGCGGCATGAGTCTGCTCGGCGTCAGCGGGTTCGGCTACTCCTCGGGCTGGCCCGGGATATGGGAGCAGATCTTCGTGCCGCTCGCGGCCTCGTTCTGTATCATCGCCTTTGGGGTGAAACTCCACACTGTCGGGAGGGAGCGGGGGTACCTGACCATCGAGGACTACCTCGCGGAACGGTTCGAGAGCCCGCGAGCGCTCCGGGGGCTCTCGGCGATATCAGGGATCGTCGTCTCGCTGATCTACCTGGTGGGACAGTACGCCGCGATCAGTATCGTGCTCGTCTGGCTCTTTGGTATCCCGCACTGGCAGGCGCTCCTCATCTCCGGGGTCATCATCACGGCTTATACGGTCGTCGGGGGGCTCTACGCCGTATCGTGGACGGGCCTCTTTCAGGGCGGCATCCTGATTTTCGGTGTGCTCCTGATGGCTCCGCCGGTCATCGCGAGCGCCGGCGGGCTTGCCCACATCAATACCGTGCTTGCCGGGGTCGACCCGAACTTCGTCGAGCCCTGGTTCCCGAGCCCGGCCTACGCCCCGTACGCCTATGCAACGCCGGAGTTCCTCGTCTCGTTCGGGATCCTCCTGATGGTCGGCCTCGCCTGCGCACCGCACGTCGTCAACAACGTCCTGGCTGTAAAGGAGAAACGCTACTTCAAGTGGGCGCCGCTCATAGCGTTCGGCATATACGCGGTCGTCATGCTCCTCGTGAAGTTCACCGGGTTTGCCGTGCGGTCGCTCGTCGAGGAGGGGACACTTGTGCTCCCGAACGCCGTAAACGCCCAGGACTATGCCTTCATCGTGGGGGTCGAGCATGCCATGCCGAACGTGGCGTTCTGGGCGCTCTTTGCAGTGATCGTCCTTGCGGCGGTTATGTCCACAACCGACCGGCTCATGCTCACCGTCGGCACCATGTTCGCGTGGGATGTCTACAAAAACATTCTCCGGCCCTCGGCGTCCGATAAAGAGGTGCTCCTCGTCTCAAAGGTCGCCATTGTCCTCGGAGCCGGCGGTACGCTCCTGCTCGCCATCAACCCGCCGGAGATGCTCGCGTGGCTGATCTGGATGGGCATCGGGGTCATGCTTGCGACGTTTGCTGTCCCGCTGCTCGCCGGGCTCTACTGGCGCGGCGCCACCGGGGGAGGGGCGATCGCGAGCATGGCGACCGGGCTCGTCGCGGCCGCGGTCTTCGGCTACTGGCACCAGTTCGTGGCGCCGCTCCCGGTGCACTTCAGCCTCTATGCACTCGTGCTCTCGGCTCTCGCCATGGTCGTCGTGAGCCTCCTCTCCGCCCGGAACTCCCCTGCTGCGCTCGACAATACCCGGACCGGCTGGTTCATCCAGTCGGAATAACTCTTTTTTTGCAGGTGCTGTTCCGGAGAGCCCGCCTCTCCCCCGCAAAGTCCATATCAGCATGAGTGAACACTGATGCATCCCACGTGTGCGGCCCCGGCGTGATCGTTTCGGAGACGGCGGGCGTGTAATCGAGGTTGTTTAATGAGAACCGTCATCTATTACTTCACCGGCACCGGCAACTCGCTTGCCGCTGCAAAGAAGGTCGCCGCATCCCTCGGGGATACCGAAATCGTCCCGATAGCGGCGTTTCGGGATGCCACAGGCGAGATCAGCCCGGATGCCGAGCGGGTCGGCATCGTCTGCCCGGTCTACTTCTCCGGGCTCCCGGCGATGGCGGCATCGTTTGCGGAGCGCCTCGACCTCACAGGGGCAGACTACGCCTTCTCGGTCGTCACGCACGGGGGAGGCGGAGGCTCCGCCGCTCTCCGGCAGCTCGACGGGATCCTGAAAGAGAAGGCCGGAAGGGGGCTCGACGCCGGGTTTGCGGTGAGTATGCCGGGCAACTACATCCTGATGTACGAGTCGCCTGCGGGGGAGAAACGGGATGGGCTGCTCGCCGCGGCGGACGCGGACCTGGAGGCGATCGCGGGTCGGATAGGACAGGGTGAGAGGGTGAACCTCCCGAACTCGCCGGTGGCACGGCTCGTTAAGGCCCTCATGTACCCCCGGTTTCGCTCCCGGGTCCACGGGGAGGACCGCAAGTTCACGGTAAGCGAGCGATGTACATCGTGCGGCACCTGCGCGAGGCTTTGCCCGGCGGGCAACATCGAGATGGTCGGTGGAAGACCGGTCTGGAACCACCGGTGCGAACTCTGCTGCGGGTGCATCCACCTCTGCCCGGTCGAGGCGATCCAGGCCGGAAAGGCTACCGAAGGGAGGCAGCGCTACCGGAACCCGTCGGTCGGCATCGCCGAACTGGAGCGCCGGCAGGAGGACGAACCATGAAGACTGTCATCTACTACTTTACCGGCACGGGCAACTCCCTTGCCGCGGCAAGGAAGATCGCCGGGGCCCTCGGGGAGACCGAACTCGTCCCGATCGCATCGCTTGCGAACACCCCGGGCCCCGTTACCCCGACGGCCGACCGGGTCGGGATCGTCTGCCCGGTCTATGACAGCGGGGTGCCGGTGATGGTCGCCGAGTTCGCAGAAAGGCTCGGCCTCTCGCGGGCAAACTACACGTTTGCGGTCGTCACGATGGCCGGCATGGGAGTCGCGGCCCTCCACCAGTTGAACGGGATCTTCAGCAAACGGCAGAACCAGAAACTCGACGCCGCGTTTGCCGTCACCATGCCCGGCAACTTCCCGCCGCTCGCGCGGCTGCCGGCGGGCGAGAAGTGCGACAGGGTCCTCGGCAAGGCGGACATACGGCTCGGTGAGATCGCGCAGGCGATCGGGAGCGGCCGGGCCGTCCCTCCAGGGTTCGCGCCCGTCTCCAGGCTCTTGAAGGCCCTGATCTACGGGCCGTTCGCAGCGGGCGCACGCGGTGCAGGCGAGAGGTTCTCCGTCTCGGATGCGTGTACCGGCTGTGGCACCTGCGCGAAGGTCTGCCCGGCGGGCAACCTCACCCTCGTCGACGGCCGCCCGGCGTGGGCCCAGCAGTGCGAACTCTGCTGTGCCTGCCTCCATTTCTGCCCGGTTGAGGCAATCCAGCTCCACATGATGCGGGGGACAGAGGGCCGGGGGCGCTACCGGCACCCCGATCTCACGGTTGCGGACATGGTAGCCCAGCGGGGGCAAAAAGCGCCGTTTCCGGATAATTCGGCCGTGCAGTGACGGTTGCCCCAAATCCAGGATGAGTACCCGAGGAAAGTATAATCACCAAAAAATATCAGAATAAAGACTGATCGAAGTGACAGAAGAATCCCTTTCACAAAAACCGCGACTCTCGCGCCAGACGATCAGGAAAGCGATCCTCGTCGTCTCCTTCCTCCTCATTCCGGTCACGCTCTTCTACATCTCGCCCATCGTCATCCTGATGGGGGCGGCCAAAGGTATTGCCACCGGCAGCATGCTCCTCTTTGCCGCACTCGCCGTCCTCTCGCTCGGGGTCTCCCGCGCCCGGTGCGGC
>JALNXI010000176.1 GCA_023230425.1 Methanoculleus sp.
TCAAATTCCATCCTCATCCCGCTCTCCCTTCCTTGGTTCCAACATAGTATGGTGCACCGTCTGCAGGTAAATAGTTGTCGATAAAGTTAGCGCTTATGGGGGCCTGCCCCCTCCCCGGTCCCTTCCCCCCGTGGCGATAGCCACCACGGTCCACCGCAGGAGGAGATACCGGGGAAGATCCAGCTCCGGCACCCACCCCATCGGAGCTGGGGGCGAGTGCCAAAAGAGTCCGATAATCTGGAATCGCTGTACTCATCGGCGTGAGAGGGGAACCGGCCTCTCCCGGCACAGACGGTGTAACTGTGGCTATCCACATGGTGCCGCCCGTAGACGGGAGTTGATCGGCATAACGCCCATATAGTGCCGTGGACAACCCTCCACTGGAGGGATCGATTGCCCGATACTCGTCTCCGCTATACGGTCCTTTACCCGGGAAGAAACTCTGGCACACATTGAGGAGGCGATCTCGGGGCATATCGAGGTAGCCAGAAGACTCGGCAAGCCTATTCTTGTTGAAGTCTCCGTACCCCTGAACACAGGCAACGCCGTATATGAAGCTCCCGAGAACAACGGGGGAGAAGGTGGTCAGGGCTTTGAGACTCCAGGCAATCCTTTTCCAGGCCGGGATCCCGCTCGAAGAGTTCCGGGGTCTCCTGTAACCAATTGCCTGCTCATTAACCGGTGATCTTCCAGATTTGAGGCCTCGAGCCCAGCGTATGTTCGACCGTTTCGAAACTTTCAGGACGGAATTTTCCCACGCAAAAAAAAGAACGCGATGCCTCCCCGGGCACCGTTCAGTACTTATACCACCGGCCCTTCTCGTCGTACTCGCCCTGCTGCTGCACACCCGGCGCATCCGCGTGATTGCGGAAGAAACTCGCCTTATAGGCGTACAGGAAGGCTGAGAAGAGCACCATCACTATGGCATAGACCGCTGCGGTGATCCATACCCCCTCCGTCCCGATGAGTGCGAGGATATCCTGCGGCATCACTGCCTGGAGCTCTGTGGGGTTCATGTGGGTGAGCGGTTCGAGTTTGTCCACGAGCAGAGCGGACATGGTGACGAGGCCCGCGAACCCGAGCGCAATGAGGACGGCGATGTTCACCAGGTAGAAGATGAGAACGCTACCAAGGTTATTCATGACGAACTCAATGCTCCGCCGGATCGACTCGAAGACGTTCGTCTCTTCAAAGACCGCCACGGTATCGTAGAAGAACGTGAAGAAGGCGATCGAGACGAGCACCCCGAAGAGGAGCGGCGTCATGCCTGCGGCGGCACCGGCGCCCAGGAGCGCGAGCGGGATCGCGAGCAGGAGGACCGTCAGGATGGCCGCAAAGAAGATGACCAGCGCAGGCAGGAGTATCCGGAAGTAGTAGGTGCGGCCGGACTGCAGAAACTCTCCGACGGAGAACGTCTCCGCCCTGACCGTGCCGTAGACCCCGCCGGCCAGGAAGGGTATCACGAAGACCTGCAGGAGTGCCAGAGGCTCTACATAGAAGGTTCCGCCGTATACGGGGATGACGAGATTGAGGACCGCGAGGGCGCCCATGACGAGGCCGACCGACCAGAGGACGGGGTGCCGCCGGAGGAGTCCGGCGGCATTGGTGAGCGATTCGAGCGTCATCTTCACCGGTCCCTCGGCATGGCGACGATCTCGCGCACCTGCAGGTCAAAGAACGTCGCGGTATGTGCCGGGCGGATGACGCAGACGGTATCGGCACCGCTTGCTGTGCCCCCCACCGCGATCACTTCTTCATCGATGCCGACCGCTCCCTGGTCCGCTGCGATGAGGACGCATTCCACCGCGACCTTCAGGCCGACCGCAACGATGCGCCGCAACGCCTCGGCGACCGCCTCGGTGCGGGAGCTCCCGCCGAGTTTCGGCGAGCGGGAGATCGCGCGCTCAAGCCCGGAGAGCGCATGTGTGCCGGTGACGATCTTCGCACCCCCCGCCCGGAGGGTCCCGGCCACCTCTTCTGCGAACTCCCATTCGCCGGGCCTTGAGAAACCGACCACATGGGTCACGACGATCAAGCGAAGGTCTGTCCCCCTCATAGCGTCCCGGAAGGCAAGCGCCGTCCGGCCGCTGGTGCTCGCGACAACGATCTTCCGGAGGCCGAGTTCCCGCGCCCTCTCGACGGCGAACCGGGCGGCGTCGGGAGTGTTCTGTGCGCCGGGGGCATCGAAATAGTAGGTATTTCTGGTTACGAAGCCCATGCAGTCATGTTGTTTCCGCTCCTAATTGAATCCCCCGTTTTGGCGGCAGAGGGTGATTTCCGGGGGAGACAGAGCGGTGCGGAGGATCGCGGCCACAAGAGAGAGAGTGAGCATCAGCCCGGCGGGATTATCGGACTCCGGCGGTGCGATACCGGGGCTGCCGGCGACAACAGGTACAACGGCACAACCCGGGCCGCACTACCGGCGAAAGAAGATGATAAATGGTGTAATGGCCCAACACTACTCTCAAGAGCGGTGCGGTATAGGAGTTGCTCATGATCACACTGGCCATTGCAGGAAAACCCAATTGTGGAAAATCGACGTTTTTCAGGGCAGCGACCCTGGCCCAGGTAGAGATCGCCAATTATCCGTTCACGACCATCGACGCCAACCATGGCGTCGCGTACGTCAGGACAGTCTGCCCCTGTCAGGAGATGCACGTCCCGTGCGAGAACTGCCAGGACGGGGTCAGGTTTGTCCCGGTCGGGCTGATCGACGTGGCGGGCCTCGTTCCCGAGGCGCACAAGGGAAGGGGGCTTGGGAACCAGTTCCTCGATAACCTCCGGCAGGCTGACGCGATCCTCCAGATCGTTGATGCCAGCGGTGCGACGGACGCCGAAGGGAACCCGATCGATATCGGCTCGCGCGACCCGGAGAAGGATATCGAGTTTCTCCAGTATGAAATGTCGATGTGGATGTACGGCATCCTCTCGCGGCACTGGGCGAAATTCCAGCGGCAGGCCCAGGGGAGAGAGAAGGCGCTCATGGAGGCGATCGCCGATGTCTTTGCCGGTCTCGGCGTAACGTTTGAGAACGTCCGTGATGCCGGCGAGGCGGCCGGGGTCGACCTCAGGACCGCCGGGGAGGAGGACCTGATCCGATTCTGCCGGGAACTGATGACGATCAGCAAGCCGATGCTGATCGTCGGGAACAAGGCCGACCAGGCGCCGCAGGAGTGCCTTGACCGGCTCGCGAAGCGTGACGTCATCTTTGCGAGCGCGGCAGGGGAACTTGCGCTCCGGATGGCTGCAGAGGGGAAGTTCATCCGCTACCTCCCCGGCGACCGGAGTTTCACCGCGAACCCGGAGGCAAACCTTCGGGCCGCGCAGCGTGCCGGGTTGCAGAGGGTGGCGGACTTCATGCAGACGTTCGGCGGCACCGGCGTCCAGCAGGCGCTGGATGCCGCTATCTTCAACCTCCTCGATAGGATCGTCGTCTTCCCGGTCGAGGACGAGCACAAACTCACCGACGGCAAGGGCCGGGTGCTTCCCGATGCGTTCCTCATGAAGCGCGGGTCGACCCCCCGCGACCTCGCCTACCAGGTCCATACCGATATCGGCGAGGGGTTCCTGTACGCCATCGACGCGAGGACTGGCATGCGGGTCAAGGATAGCCTGGAATTGAAGAACGGCGATATCATCAAGATCGTCAGCGTCCGGAAGTGAGCCCGGCACAGGGGAGGGGCAGGCCCTCTCCTCAGTGTCCCCGGAGCGGGCCGGCGCCCCACGCGGACAAACATAAACCGGCAGACTTTAATATCGAATCGAGAGATATCCGATCATCATGAGCGGCGAGGTCTACCAGGCGCAGGTCCTCCGGAACTTCTTCGACACCATCACCGGAACGGACAGGAACCTGACCCGGATCTACATGTGCGTGATAAGCCTCGCCAAGCTCCGCATGGAGTCCCCTGAGCGGATGACGTTCCTCGTGGACCAGCTCCGCAAGTCAAAACAGAGGCGTGAACTCTCGGTCGATATTATCGATTATATGTGCGACGTGGCGCGCGACCTCGAACTCGGCACGGTCCAGACCGCATTCGGCGTGAAAGACATCAACGCAGTCGCCGACGAGTTCAGCGGAATCAGCCTCGACTCGCTCTGATTTTTGCGCCGGGAGAGGGGCCCGAACAGCTTGACGTTTTTCTCGGGGAGATGCATATCCTCGGCAAAGGGGATGCCCGCGACACTGAGGGCTATCGAGAATACGAGCCCGAGAGCCAGGGTGTGCGAAACACCCTTCGCCTCTTAGTGTCGGGGAGACGAAGGCGGTGTTTGCGGCGACGATGATGATGGTCATGAGCACCATCACGTTCGAGGTGCTCATGGCGTCGCCGGCGATAGCCTCGTATCCAAGCCGGCCGACGAAGATTAGGTCGACCCGCTCAAGGCCGCCTTTGTAGCACGTTCCCGGCCACGATCGGGGCTGCTACCGCTATGGAACCCCGGAAGAGGTTGCCTCCCGTCAGGTGGGGTCATACCTTCAACATATCTTTGTAGGATTCCAGGATCTGGATGACAAAGCGCTGGTGCTCTTCCAGTGCCTGCTCATCATCGGGGGAAGTCTCGATCCCGACAGCGTAGAGCAGGACCAGCGCGTTGTCGAGGTCGAGCGCAGCAGGGTCCTCAATCCGGTCCGGGCGGAGGCGGATGGCGAGATCATCATAATCTGCCTCCGCAAAGATATGCTCCGGGCTTGCCGTCATCCGGGAATCGGCGAGATCGCCGGCACGTTCCCGGAGGATCGAGAGGGCGGCGGCGAGCGCGCCGGGAAACGGGGTGACCGACTTGAGCCGGGCCAGCGCCTCTGTACTCTTCTCTGCTGCGCTCTGGTAGAGCCCGAACTTATACGTCAGCAGGGACTGCGCGATCAGGTGCCCGGTCTC
>JALNXI010000177.1 GCA_023230425.1 Methanoculleus sp.
GGGGGAACGGCTTTGCCGGGACAGCGAGGTCGACACCGAGTTCCGCCAGGTGCTCCCCGCAGGTCCTCGCGACGTAATCGTAGACGTAGATTATCAGGTCCTCAAGGAGTTCCATGACGTCGTTGTGGTCGGCGAACGAAACCTCCACATCGAGCGATGTGGCCTCGTTGAGGTGCCGGACGGTGTTGTGCTCCTCGGCGCGGAAGATGGGGCCGATCTCAAAGACCGCCTCGAACCCGGCAGCCATCATCATCTGCTTGTAGAGCTGCGGGCTCTGGTTCATGAACGCTTCCTTCTCGAAGTAGGCGATCGGGAAGAGTTCGGTACCGCCCTCGGTGGCGGCGGCGACGATCTTCGGGGTGGTGATGTTGATGCAGCCCCGGGAGTGGAGGAACTCGGTCGCGGCGCAGGTCACCGCCGAGCGGATGAAGAAGATGGCGCGGACACGTGGTTTCCTCACATCCAGGAATCGGGAGTCGATCCGTGTATCCATCTCGGCGGGTACCTTTTCGGCGACGTCGAGCGGGAGCGGGCTCTCTGCGATGCTGATGATCTCGAGCTCGTCGGGGACGATCTCGCGCCCGCCCGGGGCTTTCTCGATCGCTTTTACCCTGCCCTGAACCCTGACCACGGACTCTCGTGAGACGTTCCGGGCGGCCTCAAGGATCTCCGCCGAAACCTTCTTCTTCGGGATGGTCACCTGGATGATGCCGGTCCGGTCACGGATCAGGAAGAACGAGAGTCCTCCGAGATCACGGACCTCGTGCACCCAGCCGATGATCTCGGCTGATTCGGTTTCCGGGGTTACGGCCCGTATTGGTAGACGCATTTTTAAGCCTCGCATTTTAAACCTGGATATCATATGGGCCCGGAGAGGTATTTTGTCTTACGCTCCTCGCCGGGAGAGGGGGTCTCCTGGGTGACTGGATAGGCCCCGTCCCGGACAACCACCGGGAAAAACCTATGGGGCGCGGCTTCATGCTGCACGGATGAAAATCAGGGTGCCGGATGTCGTGTTTTCCCCGGGTTCACCGACGTAGCAGTGGACCGTGGTGGCCTGCGCACCTGACGGATCGCCACGAGGGGAGCCAATGCCCGGGAGCGCGAACGTTCCGGACTCTCTATCATGCAAAAAGAGGGAGAGCCGGGCTCTCACAGGAAGACTGCGGTGGCGATGACTGTCGTCCAGCGGCCGTCCATAACCCCTTCCGCTGCCTGGCAGGTATGGGTCGTGCTGATGATCTGGCCGCTGGCCTTATAGATCTGCTCCCGCTCCTGCCATGCACGGTCGGGATCGAACTCGATGCCGAGCGTGGTGGCAAGCATGGTTGCCGCGAGGTCTTCGGCATACTCACCCGAGACTTCCGCCGTCTCCCCGTAGGCATGGTGCTCGGAGAGGTAGCCGTAGGTGTTGCTCTCCTTCGGCATCGCGTGGCCGATGGCGGCGGATGCGAGCCTGCTCGGTTCATTGGTCTCATTCCGGGCCATGACAACGTAGACGATGCTGCCTGGAGAGAGGTGCTTTAAGCCTTCCTCCTTCGAGACCAGCTGGCAGTTCGGGGGGAAAATACTCGAGACGTAGACCAGATTGTACTTCTCGATGCCCGCCTGGCGGAGAGCCAGTTCAAACGATGCCAGTTTGTCTTTGTGGATGCCCACACCCTTCGTAAAGAAACACTTGGTCGGAACGAACATTAAAGATCTTCTTATCGTTTGGATTTTTTAAAATTTTCGGTAATAACAGGCACAAATTAAGAATGGGGCCGAATCTTCCCCATTTTTCGCATTAGTCCGGCAAAATGCGGATAAATCGTAAAATAGCCTGAAATATACAGGATTTTAGGACTTGTCGGGGTGACCGCAACGGCCCTCGGCCCTGCCGTTCTTCACCTGCAGAACGGCCTAAACTGGAATCACTGCTATAATCTACTATATCGGAGAAACTCCAGAATTCTTCGGGGCGAGCGATGAAGCGCACCCGGAGAGCGGCCCGGGAGCAGGGGCGCACCCGGACGATGAGGTTGCGAGGCGCCACCGTCCGCCGGAGACACCAGATCTCACCCCGGGGCACCCTCTACTGCATCCAGAGACGCGGTCGCCGCCTCCCGGCCTTGCGCACACGAGACCGGTTCCATAAGCCCCCTGTTGCACCCCCCGAGCAGGTTTTTTTCGGTGGCGCCAGATGGCGGGAGACGGCGCATGGTCCTTCTGTTCCTCCCCCGGAGTCCTCAGGGCTCTCCGGTATAACGTCCCATATCATAGGCGCCCTCCTGGAGGAACGCTTATAAAGGATGGTGCATGATCCGGTGCAACCGGGAATGTGCCGGGAGAGCGTCACGGCACCCGGATTCCCACACGCGGCCCATAACGGAAGGTGGAGAGATGAAAGAGGATATCAAACCCTCGGTGGTCGTGGATTGTCTCGGGCTCTACTGCCCCATGCCAATCGCCATGACCAGAGAGGCGATCGAGAAGATCGATGTCGGAGAGGTGCTTCTGGTTGAGGCGGACGACCCGGCAGCAGAGGAGGATATCCGGCGCTGGGCGAATCGTGTGGGGCACGAGATCGTGAAGTTCGAAAAGGATGGCGGAGTCATGAGGTTCTCCATCCGGAAGATGAAGTGAGGTGATGTGAGTGTACGCGGATAAGGTTGTCAGTTGCGTTGGCATATGCCAGTCGCCTATGCTGTCGATTGACGGAGAGATGAAGGCGCTCAACGAGGGGCAGATCCTCCAGGTGACGACCGATAAGCCGGATCTGGTAGAGGCAGTCAGATCCTGGGCCGGTGAGAACGGGCATGTGATCGAGGAGGAGCACGTCGCCTCAGGTGTGACGACCCTCGTCATGCGCAAGGGAGCGGCGGCAACGGCAGAGGCGAAGTGATCGGATGGATGCCGAAGGCTACGTGGATGCCCGGGGTGCCTACTGCCAGGCGCCGGTCATCCTGCTCAAAGAGGGGATGGACCAACTTGCAAGCGGCGGGGTCCTGAAGGTTGACGTGGACAATCAGCCCACCGGAGAGGACGTCAGGGTCTGGGCAAGACGGATGGGCCACGATATCGTGGGCGAGGAGAAAGAAGGAGAGAAGATCACGTTCTCTATCCGGAAAGGAGCGTGAAACGTATGGCAAGGATACTCTACATCCAGACCAGCGGCACCGACACCCCGGAGCGGCTGTATGCACCGTTCGTTCTCGCGATGACGGCACGTGCGACGGATATCGACGCCGACATCTACTTCATGATCAAGGGGGTGACGGTCGTCAAGAAAGGCGCTGCGGAGGAGATCCTGGTCGGAAATTTCCCGAAACTCTCGGAAATGAGGGATCAGGCGATCGCCGCGGGGGCGAAGATCTACATCTGCGAGCAGAGCACCCAGCTCCTTGGTATGGACCGGGGCGACTTCATCGCAGAGGGGCAGGTCGTTGGCGCGCTCACCTTAAACGACCTTGCCATCGACGCCGACGCGGTCATAACGTTCTAGGGGGCGGGTATGGAGGAGCGAATCTATCTTGACCACGCGGCGGCGATGCCGGTCCATCCCGGGGTTGCCCGGTTCTGCAGGCAGTTCCCGGGCGGCTTCGCCGGCAACCCCTCAACGATCTACCAGGAAGGGCTCGCGGCGCAGGCGACCGTAGCCGGGGCACGGGAGAAGGTAGCGGCGCTCGTCGGCGCACGGGACCCGGCCTCGATCATATTCACGAGCGGCGCGACAGAGTCGAACAACATCGCCGTCCGTGGGACCGCGCTCCGGAACCAGAAGATGGGGAAGATGGTCGTTACGAGCGCCATCGAGCACATATCCGTGCTGAACCCGGCAAAAGACCTCCAGAAGAATGGGTTTACGTTTACGCAGGTTCCGGTCGACCGCTTCGGCGTCATCGACCTCGATGCCCTCACGGCGGCGGTCATGCCGGAGACCGTCGTCACATCGGTCCACTACGCCAACAACGAGATCGGGACCATCGAGCCGATCCGGGAGGTGGCGGAGATCGTCCACGACCGGGGAGGGTTCCTCCATGTGGATGCCACCGATGCCGCGGGGAGGATACCCATCGACGTGGAGCGTGACGGCATCGACCTCGCGACCCTCTCGTCGAATCAACTCGGGGGGCCGGACGGCGTCGGGGCGCTCTATATCCGCCCGGGGGTCCGGGTCCAGCCGGTCATCGTCGGGGGCGGGCAGGAACGTGGTCTCCGGCCCGGGACCGAGAACGTCTTCGGTATCGCCTGCATGGGAGAGGCGGCCCGAATCGCAAAGGAGGAGATGCCGGGGGAGAGCGAACGGCTCCGGGGGATCCGGGACCGGCTCATCGCCGGCATCACCGGGATCGAGGAGGCCTACCTGACCGGCCACCCGACAGAGCGGCTCCCGCACCATGCCAGTTTCCGGTTCTCCCGGATCGAGGGCGAGAGCATCCAGCTCGCCATGAACATGCTCGGTATCGCTATCGCCACCGGGTCGGCGTGCACCTCCCGGACACTCGAGGCCTCCCACGTCCTCCTCGGCATCGGGCTCGCCCATGACGAGGCGCACGGGTCGATGGTCGCAACACTCGGGCGCGAGAACAGCCCGGACGAGGTGCCCCGGGTCGTCAGCGCCGCGAGAGAAACAGTTAAACGCCTCCGGGCTATTACACCGCTGTAGGTGAAGAGTTTGGCAGACCAGATCGGATACAGCCAGAAGGTGATGGAGCACTTCATGAACCCGCACAACGTCGGGGTGATCGAGAACCCGGACGGCTACGGCAAGGTCGGCAACCCCGTCTGCGGGGATCTCATGGAGATCTTCATCAGAGTCAGGGAGAACGTCATCGAGGATATCCGGTTCCGGACGTTCGGGTGCGGTTCGGCAATAGCCACGAGCAGCATGG
>JALNXI010000178.1 GCA_023230425.1 Methanoculleus sp.
GGTGATGCAGTGATTTGGGCCCTGCCGTGCCGGGGCCGATGCGGCGCAACCGCGCACACCCGGAGACCCGGTGGCGTTTGTCCAGCCCGGGGCAGAAAGGAGCTCCGCCGGTCGGCAAGTAACCCCCTGTTCCGGTGGGTCTCTCCATGAACTGAATATTTATCTCCCCCTACTACCCATGCGGCCCCGATGCCTCACTTCGACCTCTTCTTCAAGACCGAAGCGCTGCGGCAGAGGCTTGAGCCGCACCTGCGGCTCATCCCGCCGTTTTTCGAGTTCACGGTCCGGACCGGCACGCCTGAGGTCCGCTACTTCGACCAGAAGGACCCGATGTGGAAGGGCTTCCCTTTCCCTGTCCCGGAAAAGACCGTCTACGTCTTCGACGATGCCATCCCCGCCCGGGCACTCGGGGGCGGGATGGATAAACGGGCGAGCGTCCGGGTCACGCGCGAGGACAACGATGATGAGGCGGTCGTCCTCCGCATCTGGCACGAGATCCTGCACGCGATCGGGCAGCCGGCGGACGACATGGTCAAGCGAGCAGGCGAGTGGCAGAGCCTGTCTGAGAGGCTGATGTGGGCGGCCTGGCAGTCGCTCTCCCGGCCTCTTGACGTGCCGCTCTGGCACCGCAAATTCTACGCGTGGCTGACGGAGCGGGCGGCGAGCGGTGCGGGGGGAAGGTAGAACCGCGGCCGGGGGGCGGCCCCTGGGGCTATCGGGGCTCCGCATGCCAAAAAATCATATACGCAGGCAGAACCAACCTGAAAGGATGAGATCTCTCGCGATTTCATTCACAGTCCTGCTTCTTCTCGGCCTGGCCTTGATCTCGGCCGGTTGCATGCAGAGCGAGTCCGATGTCGAGACAGCGGCACCGGAGACTACCATCGTACCACAGGCGCAGCACACCTCGAACGAGACGCTCGTCGCCTTCGTCGAGAGCGCGGTTGCCTATGTGAGAGAAAACGGCAAGGAGGCTGCCCTTGCTGAGTTTAACGATCCGAACGGAACGTTTGTCCAGGGTGAACTCTATATCTATGCGTATGACTTCAACGGCACCACCCTTGCCCACCCGGTGAACCCCGAGAAGGTCGGCGTCAACCGCCTGGATGAGACCGAGGGGGATGTGGGGACGTTCCTCCGGGAGATGAACGATGCTGTCAGGAACGGGGACGGTTTCGGCCGGATCGCATACATCAACCCCACACGTGACCGGGTGCTTGAGTCGAAACTGGCGTACGGGGTGCAGGTGGACGAGGACTGGTGGCTCGGCTCCGGGATCTACACGGGGCCTGTCGATCTGTCCACGGCAGCAAACCCGACGGTTCAGGCCGATTACCCCGCGATGATCGGCGTCTGGAGAGCGAACGACGGCGCCGTGTACTTCCTGAAGGACACGGTCGACAAGGTGCTTGCCGGAGAGAGCAGATGGGTGGTCACCGCGCAGGACGACCGGGTCATCAGCGGGTTCAAGGTCTTCTCCCTGCCGGACGGAACGGTGGAGAACCAGACGTTCATAGGCATATTCGATCCCAACAAAGAGACCATATCGTTCATCGACCAGCCGGGAAGATGGGCGACGGGATCCCTGGCCGATCAGGACACCCTCTACATCGCCTGGACGAACCCGGGCGGTGATACGGCAACGGTGGCGGTCGCTCTGACCCTGCACCGGGACAATACCGCATAATACCCTTTTTTTCTCCGATATGGCCTCAGGGCCGGGATCCCCGGAGGATACGCCGCTCGGGTCTTCCCGCGTGGTCGCCACCGGCACGTCGGGCACCTTTCTTTCCGTCCAGGCTCTCCGGGAGGATTGCGCCGGATTCTCGATTCTCTGCAGCCGGTCTTCTTCTGCTCTGTTACCGTATCGGACGTAATGCCCAAACCGGCCTCTAAATTCCCATAATGTCCCATTTAGACGGATCTTCAGGGATGTTTCCCGCAGTTCTCGGCGATACATTCCGAAATCCTCAAAACACCTGAGGAAAACCTATACTGGTTTCTGGATGACCCTTGAACTCCTGATTATCCTGCTGTACCTCGCACTGATGCTCGCCATCGGTTTTATCGTCCAGCGCCGTGGCGGCGTCGAGACCTCGAAGGGGTACCTGGTCGCCAACCGAAACGTCGGCCCCTTCCTCATCGGCGGGACGCTGTTTGCCACGTTCTGGGGCGGCGGCACGCTCCTTGGAGGTGCCGGTGCGGCATACGGGGGCCACATGCTCGCCACCATCGCGGACCCCTGGGCTTCGGGCATCACGCTTCTTTTGATGGCAGTCTTCTTCGCGGTCATCCTGCGGAAGATGAAGATCGCGTCCCTCGGCGAGATGTATTACCTGCGGTATGGGATGCGGGGTGCGCTTATCGCTTCCATTCTCTCCCTCCCCACGCTCCTCTTCTGGACGTCGGTGCAGATCCTCGCCATCGGCAAGATCCTCAACGTCCTCATCGGCCTTCCCGGCCCCGAGAGCGCTGCCATCGCAGGGCTGATCGTGATCGTCTACACCTACCTCGGCGGCATGCTCGCCGTCATCATCACCGACAACATCCAGATGGTGCTCATCCTCCTTGGCCTTGCGTTCCTCATACCAACAGGCATCGTGTATGTCGGCGGCTTCGATGTCATCGCGGCCAATACTCCGACGGATTTCTGGTCGATCCTCCCAAGCGACGCTTCCCCGAGCGGGCTGGGGTGGACCGTCACCGGTATCATGGCCTGGTTTGCCGCGTGGTGCGGCATGGGCCTCGGCAGCCTTGCGTCGCTCGACATATCGCAGCGGGTCTTCTGCGCCCGCGACGATCGGGCCGCGAAGCAGGGCCTTGTATTTGGCGCCGGGATGTACTGGGTCGCCGGTCTCGGCCCCATCTTCCTTGGTCTGCTCGGGATCGTGATGGTCAACACCGGCATGATCGACGGCGCCGTCCTTGCCCAGGACCCCGAACTGATCGTCCCCTTCCTCGCAAAGATGCTGCTCTCGCCCTGGATGATGGCCATCTTCGTCGGTTCCCTGATGGCGGCGATCATGTCCACGGCGAGTTCGGCGATCTTCGCGTCGGCCGCCGTGATCTCGACCACCATCGTTCACGGTGCGGTCTCCGACCACATCAAGGACGAGAAGTCGGTGCTCCGGTTCACCCGCTTCCTCGTCGTCGTCATCGGGCTCTTCAGCATCGGGATCAGTTTCGTTGCCCCCGGTCTCTACGACCTGATGATCTTCGGGTTCACCCTGCTTTTTGCCTGCCTCTTCTGGGCCCTCGTCTGCGGCCTCTACTGGAAGCGGGCGAACGCACCCGGCGCCATCGCTTCGATGCTCGGTGGCCTCCTCACGACGGTCGCGGGTGCCGTCGTCCTCTCGGTGCAGCAGGGGGCGCCGACCCTCGTCCCGCCGGACAACGAGTGGACGGTCTTCTTCACCTTCGTCCCGACGCTTGTTTCCGGGATCGCGATGTACGCCGTCTCGATGCTGACGCAGAGGACGCACCCCCCGGTCCCGCTGAAGGACACGGACGGGGCCATCCTCAAGTGGCCGGACCTCGAGACGGCGACCGGGGAGGCGGTGACGGAGAAGGGGTATCCTGTGGCCCGGACTTCGGCGGCGGGCAGCGAGGAGGAATGAGGGAGCCCCCGTTCCCGGCTGACCCGACCCGGCGAGGGTTATCCTCCACCGCGCCTGAGGGCCCGTTCTGCCGGATCATAACCCTTATTCCCACGAAAATGACACATTCTTTGTGAAACACGTTCTCCTGGCCCTTCTCCTGATCGCGTGCCTCTTCTGTGCCGGATGCATGAATCCCGCCCAAACAGAGGTGCCGAATAACGTAACGCCGGCCCCGGTGAGTGGTTCTGATCTCAATGAGTCTGTCCATCCGGGCGACGACTTCTATGCCTACGTGAACGATGCCTGGATAGCGGAGCACCCCATCCCGGCAGATAAGCAGTATTACGCCATATTCACCGGGATACGCGATGGGGTGGATAACGACCTCCGTGCTCTCCTTGCGGATGCAGCGGCCGCGCCGGAGAGTGCGGACAGGAACACCACCCTCCTCGGAGAGTTCTACCGGTCGGGCATGGATGCCGGGACGGTCGACCGGGAAGGGCTCGACGGGCTCTCCGACCTCCTCGCGACGATCGACGCGATCGACTCCCGGGGCAGTCTCGCCAACGTCACGATCGTTCTCCTGGAACAGGGGTTCGGCCCGGTGTACTATTACTGGGCGGGGGTCAACCCCAACGACAGCACCGTGATGGTTCCGGCCCTCTACCAGGGCGGGCTCGGGCTGCCTGACCGGGACTATTACTTCCGAAACTACACGGAAAGCCTTGAGATTCAGGATGCCTACCGTGAGCACATAGCCCGGGTGCTGGTGCTCGCCGGCGAGTCCTCAGAACAGGCAGCCGCCGACGCAGAGGCTGTCTATGGCATGGAAAAGGCCCTTGCTGCGGGCCACCTCGGCTCTGAGGAGTGCCGCGACCCGCAGAAGACCACGAACGTCCACACCCTCGCCGAACTCGAGGGGCGGTACCCCGCGGTCGGGTGGGAGACCCTCGCCGCCGTCCCGGGCTCCGGCCCGGTCAGTGAGGTGCACGTCTATCAGCCGGGATACGTGGAGGAACTCGACTCCCTGCTCGAGACCGCTCCGCTCGAAGACTGGAAGGTCTACCTGCGCTACCGGCTGATCGATCAGGCGTCTCCCTACCTCAGCGCATCCTTTGAGGAGGAGCACTTCGCCTTCTATGAGACGGAGCTTTACGGCGTTCCGGAGATGAAACCCCGGTGGCAGCGTGTCGTCAATACGGAGAGCGAACTCCTCGGCGATCTGGTGGGCCGGGTCTACGTCGCCGAGTACGTCGACCCCCGGCCCCGC
>JALNXI010000179.1 GCA_023230425.1 Methanoculleus sp.
GTAACTCCTATCATACGAAAAGGTGCGTGTTTCTGTCCCGGGGTTCATCGTAGTCCCCAAAAAGCGCCGGACCAGGAACCCGCCCACGACCAGCATCAGGGCGGCCCGGGTTACAGCAGCGCAAACCACGGGTTCCAGAGGCCGACGTTGTACTGGGCGATGAAATGCGCATCGCCGACATCGATCACGCCGTTTGCGTGGACGTCAGTCTTTTGGAACCGGTCGGTGCCGGGGGCAGGCTTCTCACGGAGCCCCACATCTCCTGGAGGACGACGAGGGTGTCGGCCTGGTTGACTTCCCCGTCTTCGCTCGCGTCCCCGAAGAGGGCCGGGGTGATTCTGATGTAACCTGGTTTTGTGGTAATCGAGAGATTGCCGTTCACCGAGAGCGCGACGGTGTAGTTTCCGGGAGTCGCATAGGTGTGCGCCGGGTTCTGGAGCAACGATCCTGCGGGTTGAAGCTGCCATGTATCGTAGGAGACTGCTGCCAAGGTGGTGGATGAGGCGCTTGCACCCGTCACCCGGGAGAGCGTGAAGGCATCCCTCATTCCTTCCATCGACCGGCTCAAGGCGCTCGGCCTCGTCGTCCTCCCCGGCTCGATGGCCGGTATGATCATCGGGGGACGGACCCCGTCTGGTCTGCGGAGTACCAACTCGTGATCATGTTCCTGATCTTTTCTGCCGGGTTCTTCACCTCGGTCGTCGCCACGTCTCTCGTCCTCGCGAAATATCCTCTCCCGGAGCACGGGGGCTAACGCAACACCGGTGCCCGGGCGCATGTAAAGAATGAGGTATAAATTCCGCGAAGGCGGTACATACATTATAGAATACAAGCCGCGGAGCAGCTCCCCAGAATACGATCATACCCGGCCGGAAACACCTCCCGGTCGGCTGATCCCCCGTAATGACGGATCCGCGGACGGACGTATCCAGAAAGCATCTTCACGGCGGATGAACGTGACACACGGCGGCAGCCGATCTCAGCCAGGATGCCGGGAGATTGCGGTTGGTACGGGCTGGTGCCGGGCCCTGCATGTGAGTGAGACCATGAGCGAACCGTTGAGAGTGTTGTTGATCGGGGAGGATCCCGGCGACGTCCAATGTTTCCGGGAGATGCTCGGAGAGTGCGGGCGCGAGGTTGAGTTGATGCACTGTGAGTGCCCCGAGGCCGGGCTTGCCGCCGCATCGGACGGCGGAGTCGAGGTGGTGCTCCTCGACCTCGACCTTTCAGGCGGTCGGGAGATGACAGTCCTCGACCGCCTGCGCAAAACAGCGCCGGACATCCCGATCGTCGTGCTCACCGCGGTGGGGGATGACCGCGCTGCCCTCCGTGCGATGCAGCGCGGGGCGCAGGACTACCTGGTCAAAGGGAAGACTGATGCAGAGCTGCTCTGTCGGGCAGTCAGGTACGCGCAGGAGCGGATGCGGGCGGAACTCGCTCTCCGGCACTCGGAGACGATGTACCGGCGGCTGGTCGAGAACCTCAACGAAGGTGTTCTCGCTGTGGATGAGGCTGGCCTCATCACCTTCGTAAACCCGCGTATGGAGGAGATCCTCGGTTCTCCTGCTGCGTGCCTGATCGGGTTGCCGATAGCCGGGTTCATTGCCGGAACCTCCCCGGGCGGAAAAAATCCGTTCTGCCGACAGACCGACCGGAGGCAGGAGTTCGAACTGGACTTCCTCCGCAACGACGAAAGACGCGTCCACGCGCTCGTGGTCACGTCGCCGATCACCGATGCTGCCGGCGCCTTTGGGGGATGTCTTGCCGGTGTGCTGGATATCACCGACAGAAAAGAGGCCGAGGAGGCACTCACACAGAGCGAACAGAAGTACCGGCTTGTCGTGGAGAGCCTCAGCGAGGGGATATGGGTGATCGACCAGGACGCTTGCACGTCGTTCGTCAACCCCCGGATGGCGGAGATGCTCGGCTATGCCCCGGAAGAGATGATTGGAAGACCGTTTTCCTCTTTCCTCTCCCCCTCCTGCAGCGCCGCGATGCAGGGCCGCCTGAACCGCCGGAGAGACGGAACCCGGGAACAGTACGAGTGCGAGTTCATCCGGAAGGAGGGCAACTTCATCACCGCACTGCTGATCGTCTCACCGTTCATAGGCGATACCGGCGAGTTCCGGGGCTCGATTGCCGGCGTGATGGATATCACTGAACGGAAACGGGCAGAAGGGGAACTCCGTATCCGCAACGAGCAGTTGATGGTCCTCAACCAGGTGATCAGCGTCTCGGCAACCTCCCTCTCTCTTGCCGAACTCCTGGAGGAGTCGCTTGAGAAGACGCTCGAGTTGATGGGGTTTCACGTCGGCATCGTCTACCTGCTCGACGCCGAGCGAAAACGAGCCCTGCTGCAGTACCAGAAGGGGGTGCCGCAATCGTGTATGCCCCGGAGCCGTGTGATCAAGGTCCATCACTGGCCGTTCAACTTCATCTTTATCGCCGGCCAGCCCCGCTACATAGAACGACAACCTGACCTCAACTCCATCGAGGCAAGCATACTCCAGGAGATCGATGTCTCGGCGCTCGCGTGTGTTCCCCTCATTGCCGAATCGGTCGTTGTCGGGGCGGTATACGCCGGCAGCAGGACAAAGAAATCCTTCTCCCGTGAAGAGAGGGCGCTCCTTGAGACGATAGGAAAGGAGATCGGGTCAGGTATCCTCAAGGGCATGCTGCACAAAAAACTGGAAGCGGCAAACCGGGAGGCGAACCTCTACCTGGACATCATGACGCATGATATCAAGAACGCCGAGAACGTCTCGAGCCTCTACGCTGATCTCCTCATCGAGATGCTGGGGGGGGAGGCTGCTCTGTATGCCAGAAAGATCCGGAGCAGCATCCGTAAGAGCGCCGAGATAATCGGCAACGTCACAACGATTCGCCGTATCCACCACGATTCGCCTGACGTCGGGCCGGTCGACCTTGAAGTCGTCATCAGGGAGGGGGTCACCGCCTTCCCGGATGTTGCGATTGAGTTCGGGGATACTCCCTGCCAGGTCTGGGCGGATGATCTCCTCTCCGAGGTCTTCTCGAACCTCATAAGGAACGCCGTCAAGTTCGGCGGCCCGGGTGTCAGGATCGCCATCCGGGTGGAGGATTATGACGGCGAGAGCGTGCTGGTCTCTGTTGAGGATACCGGGCCGGGCATACCCGACCCCATGAAGGAGTCTATATTCCACCGGTTCGAGCGGGGATGGGTCGGAGGGTGCGGCGACGGGCTCGGGCTCTTCATTGTCCGCACCCTCATCAAGCGCTACGGGGGTACCATCCGGGTGGAAGACCGGGTAGAGGGGCGGCCGGATCTCGGTGCGGCGTTCAGGTTTACCCTCCGCGAGGTTCTCTCTTCCGGGGGCGACGAAGACGAAGACGAAGGCGAAGAATATCCGGCCGGGGAAGAGTGTGAATGAACATCCCCGGGTTTCCTCACCCGGAGAGTCTCCTCCTGCCCGGGCGGAAGCGGCATACCGCTGGCGTTGCGTCAGGGCCGGGGCTGACGTCCTCCACCGGGATCAAAAGGTTTAAGGGGGCAGCGTTCGCTACTTAGCGTTGTGGCATCTGCTTATATCCGGGTTATCCAGTTCTTTACGGCGATCGCGATCTGCCTCCTTGCAGGGCTGATCGGGTCGGTCTTCACAACGCCGGCCATACCCACCTGGTACGCCGCTCTTGCAAAACCCGCCCTGAACCCTCCGGCGTGGGTCTTTGGCCCTGTCTGGACGGTGCTCTTCATCCTCATGGGCATCGCGCTCTATATCGTCTGGAGCAAGGGGTGGGGACAGAAGAAGGTGCAGGTCGCTATGGCGATCTTCGCCGTCCAGCTGATCCTCAACGTTCTCTGGTCGTATCTCTTCTTCGAGCTGCAGGCACCGTTCTTCGCTCTCCTCGAGATCGTGCTCCTCTGGATTGCAATCCTCATGACGGTCGGCGCCTTTTACCGGGTATCGGTACCCGCGGCGGCGCTGCTCGTGCCCTACCTCCTCTGGGTGAGTTTTGCGGCCTACCTCACCTACGGCATCTATGCCCTCAACCCGTGAGGGCGCCTACTCTTTTTCTATCCGCCGCCAAACGTGGACAAACCGCTGGAAGGCGGTGTAGTGCCCGAGGACGCCGAATATGACGAGGAGCCACCCGAGGTAGTTCAAACCGTAGATCTCCCCCGGGATCAGCACCGTGAGCGTGCCGGCTATGATGATCAGCACCAGGCGGTCCGCCCGGCCGAGGAGGCCCCCGTAGAACCTGCCGACCCCGACAGCCTGTGCCTGGGTGCCGAGGTATGAGGACATCAGGACCCCGGTCAGGGCGAAGACGCCGATCGGCCAGGATGCGGCGCCGCCGGCGAAGATGCCGGTGATGATGAATATGTCGGCGTAGCGGTCGATGACGTGATCCAGGAAATCCCCGCGGAGACCCGCGATTCCCATGTCCCGGGCGAGCGCTCCGTCAAGCGCGTCGAAGACTGCGTTGAAGGCAACCATGACGACACCAAACGCGACTCCCCCGGCATAGAATGCGATACCCGCAAGTATCGATACGAGAAATGACGCAAGGGAGAGTCCGTTTGGGGTGATCCCGATCTTCCTCACCAGGTCTACCACGGGCTGAACAATGCCCTGCACATGCGGTCGGAACTGGTCCAGCGTCATGTGCCGAGCTCCAGGTAATCGGTCCAGTCGATGGACCCGCAGGATGCGGGCAGTTCTCCCCGTATGAACCGCTCGATCCGGTCCGCACACTCTCCGACGTTGAGATGAGTCGTATCCAGTTCCAGTACGTGTTCGTCCGGGTGGCCTTCGAGCGTCTCGATCAGTATGACGTCGAGCGCTTCCGGCTCGACATTCTCCGC
>JALNXI010000180.1 GCA_023230425.1 Methanoculleus sp.
GGCCTGCGGTTGCGAGTTGGTGTCGGCCGCGACCACCTGCGCCGCGCCGCCCCCGGGCACTTCGACAAAGAGCGCATACTGGCTGAAGTGCAAGACAACGGCCTCGACGCTCCGGGTCTCCGGATGGACGGTGGTGGGGACCTCCTCCCAGGCGTCCGCCGACCGGTTGTACCACTGCACCAGAAGCCCATTCTGCCCGCTGTCGTTGTAAACGGCATCCCATTGCTCCTCCGTGAAGTTGAATGAGAGGGTCACCGGCGGCGAAAAGGCGGCCCCCTCCGGCCCGGCGATGCAGGCATACCCGGCAAACGCATACGTACCCACGCCGGGCACCGGAGGTACGTCGACCGGGCTGAGGTGCTCGAGGGTCACCGCCGCAAGCGGGTCCCCGTCGGCATCGACCGCCCTGACGCCCTCCGCAATGGCGAGGCTCGCAATGCCGTCGGACGAACTGATCCTGACGGACTCTTCAACGAGGCCGGTCTCTCCGAGGTGCAGCCGGCCAGGCTCAGCCGCTCCGGGAACGGCGGTCGGCGTCGGGATCGAGGTGGAGGTCGATGTCGGTGCCGGCGTGTTCCAGCCCGGGTTAATCCAGGCAGAGCCGCCGCCACCTCCTCCTCCGCCTCCCCCGCCACTGGCCGGCGGCTGGGTCTGGGTAGGTGCCGGCGTTGCCGCAGCGGGACGGACGGATATGTATCCGGTCTTCACCACTGTGCTCCTCCCGGCGGCATTCTCCGCGGTCAGGTTGACGGTGTAGTTCCCGGCGGCGGTATAGGTATGCGAGGGGTGACGGTCGGTCGAGGCCCCACCGTCACCGAAACTCCAGAGCCAGGCGAAAGGCTCCCCGACAGAAGTGTCGTTGAACGTAACCTTGATGGGAGCCGTGCCGCTGAGGGGAGCGGCACTGAACCCTGCGGTCGGCGGGCCGAAGGCGCGGATTTGCAGGGATTGTGTGGAATGATCGCTGCCGTTGGAGACTTTCAGGTTGACGGTGTAGATCCCGGGCGTCTCGAATACGTGGACCGGGTCCGGCACGGCAGAGGTCCTGCCGTCGCCGAAGTCCCAGGACCACGATCCGGGGCCCCCCACCGACGCATCCTCAAACCGGACGGCGAGCGGGGCGGCCCCGATGGTCGCGTTGGCAGTGAACCCGGCGGCCAGCGATTCGCGGACCGTGATGTAGCCGGTCTCGACCGTGGTGTTCTCTCCCACATCGTTTGCTACGGTCAGGGAGACGGTATAGGTTCCGGGCGCCTGGTACACATGAACGGGGCTCTCTGCCGTCGATGACTTCCCGTCACCGAAGGCCCACGAACACGTTAACGGGCTCCCCTCAGATGTATCCTCAAACAGGACCGTAAGCGGGGCCCTGCCTCCGGTCACGTTTGCGGAGAATCCGGCCACCGGCGGTGCGGTGACCGTAATATACCCATTCATCTTCCGGGTGTCGGTACCGAGGTCGTTCTCGACGGTGAGCGTAAGGGTGTAGATGCCTGCACTCTGATAGGTGTGGGTCGGGTTCTGGTCGTTCGACAGGCTGCCGTCGCCGAACTCCCACCGCCACGCCTCCGGGCTGCCGGTGGATTGGTCGGTGAACCGGACGGAGAGCGGCACCCTGCCCCCCGTTGTGTTCGCCTCAAACCCGGCGACCAGAGGCTCAAAGACTGTTATGTGGCCGGTCTTTGTCGTCGTATTCTCTCCAGCACCGTTTGCGACGGTCAGGGAGACGGTATAGGTTCCGGGGCTCCCGTAGGTATGCTCCGGGCTCCGGTCGGCGGAAGTTCCTCCATCCCCAAAATTCCAGGACCAGGAGACCGGAACCCCGGTCGAGGCATCCGTGAACCTGACCGCGAGCGGCGCGACTCCTTTCACCGTGTTCACGGTGAATGCCGCGACCGGCCGCTCAATCACCATGATGTAGTCGCTCTTTGTCTCGGTGTCGCTCCCGGCGGAGTTCTTGACCTCGAGCGAGACGGTGTAGGTTCCGGCGGCGAGATAGCGATGCTCCGGGTTCTGCTCGGAGGAGATCCCGCCGTCGCCGAAACGCCATGACCAGGCCGTGACATCGCCGGTCGAGGCGTCCGTGAACCGGACGGTGAGCGGGGCGGTTCCGTTCCGGGTATCAGCCATGAATGAGGCTGCCGGAGGTTCGATGACGGTGATGTAGCCGGGTTTCGTGATCTCCGTACTGCCTGCCGCGTTGCCCGCGGTCAGGCTGACACTGTAGGTGCCGACTGCCGCATAGGTGTGCTCCGGGTTCTGATCGTCAGACGTTGCGCCGTCCCCGAAGTTCCAGAGCCAGGTGTCGGGGCTGTTTGTCGACTCATCCGTGAACTGCACGGCAAGAGGCGCGCCACCGGATGCCGGTGTAGCGGAGAAATCGGCGGACGGAGGCTCCGGCAGGTCTGCACGAATAAGGTCGGTCTCTGTGGCGGTGTCGGAGCCGAACTGGCTGCGCACCTCAAGCGAGACGGTATACTCGCCGGGACTCTCGTAGGTATGCACCGGGTTCTGTTCTGTCGACCAATCGCCGTCACCGAACTCCCATTCCCACTCCTCCGGGCTGCCGGTGGATTGGTCAGTGAACCGGACGGTGAGTGGAGTCGTGCCGGTGGCCGGGTCCACCGAGAACTTCGCCTCCGGGGGTGCTCCGCCGGTGTAGGTGAAGATATAGACCTTCCACTCTCCGCTCCGCTTGTCCTGCCAGACGATCCTGTCCCCGGAGACCGAGGGAAAGAGTTGCTCGTTTTCCGCGGTGCAGACCGGCATCTCGACTTCGAGATCGAAGTCATACAGGTAAATATCCCAGAGCCCGCCCCGTTTATCCTCCCAGGCGATGATCCCTCCATCGATCGCCGGGGAGACCTGCTCGGCAGGATTATCCGTGATCCTGTATTCCTGGCTGCTACCCAGATCGTACAGGTAGATGTCAGGCTGTCCGTTCCGGTAATCCTCCCAGACGATCCGGGTCCCCGATATCGCCGGGTATGCCTGCTCTGCGCTGTTCCAGGTGATCTGTCGTTTTTGTCCGGTCTGCATATCATAGGTCCAGATGTCGCCGCCACCAGCATCCTCCTCCCAGACGACGTATCGCTCGGAGAGCGCAGGCTTCCACCGGGTCGCCGGCGAGCAGTCAAGATAGGTCTCCTGGCCGGTCCCGATGTTGTGGAGGCAGATATCCGCACTCCCTTCCCGGGTATCGTACCAGACGACATACCCCCCGTGGACGACGGGCATCCACTGGTCTGCCGGGTCGTCGGTGAGCGGCACCGTCGTGCCCGTTGAGTATCTGTAGAGATAGATATCCCGGCTCATGTTCCGGTTGTCCTCCCAGACGATGTAATCACCCGAGACGGACGGCCTCGCCTGCAAGGCGGTATCGCCTGTTATCTGTTCACCAGATCCGGGACGGCTCGCCGAATAAATGTCCTTATTCCCATCCCGGCCGTCTTCCCAGACGACCATATCGCCGTCGATATCAGGGTGCTCCTGCAACCCCCCGGCAGTACAAAAGAGCACCATATCGCCCGGAGCCTTCTGAACCGCCAGAACGGGCGGCACCAGCAGTCCGATGACGATGACGGTACAGACCAGCATCAACGCTTTACGTTCAGCCATTCTCTGATCACCACGATGAGAACGCCCCTTTCGTCCCATGCGATGGTGTCTGCAGGACCTCCGAAGAAGCACCCCTTCCCCGGCGGCATGCAAACGGAAATCCTGCAGAATGCCGGAGAATCACCGGGACTCCTCAGGATAAAGGGTTCGTGAGTTGCAGGATAGAAATATTAATATAAATATCTTGCCATAAAGGCCCGTTACCTGAGAAAGAATTTCAGGTCATTATAAAAAATGTAAGATATTATCCCAATCAGGCGGTGTCGCAGCATAACCGGCAGCACGGCCCTGGTGGAGGTGACGCCCCGCGGCGCTCACTTGCCCGCAAGTTCACGGACCTTCGCGATGTTCCCGGCATCGCCCCGCCGCTCGTCGACCGGCGTTTCGCAGATGAGGGGGAGGCCCCGGACGGCGGGGTGGCGGAGGATCTGCCGGAACCCCTCCTCCCCGATGGACCCGAGCCCGACATGCTCGTGCCGGTCAAGCCCGCTCCCGAGAGCACCCTTACAGTCGTTTAAGTGGATGACCCGGAGGTGGGCAAGACCGATCAGGTCGTCGAGCTCTGAGGCGACCGCATCGACTCCTTCCGGGGTCCGGAGGTCGTAGCCGGCGGCGAACGCATGGCAGGTATCAAAACAGATCCCGACCCTGCCTTCCGCGTCAACCCCATCGAGAATGCGGCGGAGGTCTGCAACAGTCGTCCCCACGCTGTTCTTCTCCCCGGCGGTATTCTCGAGGAGCAGCATCACGTCGTCCTCCCCGGCATCGGCGAGCGCCCGGTTGATGGCGGCGATAACCCGCTCCTGCCCTGCTTCAATGCCGGCGCCGCGGTGGTGCCCGAGGTGGGTCACAAGGTAGGGTATCCCGAGAAGGTCGCATCGCCGGAGTTCCCCGGTGAGCGCTGCGACCGATTTTTCAGATATTTCGGCATCCGGCGAGGCCGGGTTCGGCAAGTAAGGCATGTGGTCGACGACCGGGCCGAGCCCCGATGCACTCACCGCTGCCCTGAAGGCATCGATCAAGCCGGGGTCGAGGTCCTTTGCCTTCCAGCCGCGGGGGTTCCTAGAGAAGATCTGAAACGTGTCGCACCCCGCATCAAGGGCTCTGCCGACCGCGAGGTCGATCGAACCGGCGATGGAGACGTGGCATCCCACCAGCACCATAGCGTAACTCTCAACTCTGAAGCGTTTAGGTCTTCCTCCGCCCGATCTCGC
>JALNXI010000181.1 GCA_023230425.1 Methanoculleus sp.
GGTGCAGGCGAATCTCTGCGAAGGGTGCTACTCGCGGCTGGTCCGGGAGTGGAATGGGCAGGCGGGGGTGCGGTAAGCGACTGCCGGAACGGCAGCGTGCAGGTGATGCTCTTCGCGGACCGCCTGAAGGTCTGGAACCCGGGCACGCTCCCGCCATCCCTGACCCTGAAAAACCGGGCAACAGGCACCAGAAGTACCGCCTGACCGAGAAGGGCCGGGCAATGCTCGCGAAAACCGGCTCCAGGGGAGATACGGCGTGAGGACCGCCAGAGAGCATGGGTGTCGGGGCGTGTGGATACTATCCAGATACCGGGGGGCGGTGCGATGGCGCACTGGACGATAACCCTGGAGCGAGAGGGAGCCACGATCATCCTCCGGGGCGAGGGCGATGACCCCCACGCTCCTGACCGGATCGACTACGATGTCCGCGGCAGCCCTGGCCAGATATACCGGGAGCTGCTGGAGAGGATCCGAGGCGGCCCGTGGTCATTTCAGGCCGACCGGATGCACAGCGAGCGCAACCTCTCCTGGATTGCCGACTGCGCCCGGACGGAGGCGCTGCTGCACCCCGGATGGTCCCGGGAGACCGATCTCCCCCCGCTCTCCGAGGATCTCCCGGAGGGGGCGGTCCCGTGAGGGGGGAGGGGAGACCGATCGACCACGCCGGTACGTTCGCCCGGGCTTCCGGGAATCATGCATTTCTCCTCTCTAACCACGATTTCCGTTCCTGTCTTTGTAGCCTGTCTGTATATCTGAAACATTCCTCTCAGTATTGGGTGTCCGATATGTCTGATACATGTCCATTATCTGTTGGGTATACCATCGACGCACCCTGCTATCCTGGGGCGCAAGGGAGGGGGTGCGAGTGGCGACTGCCGGAACGGCCGGAGTTCGAGCACCGAAGATGGGGTGATGAACGCTGCTTTCAGAAAGGGTTATCCTTGATTACCTGTAATACAGACCCATACAGACTTGTTCCCCTGGTTATAGCGGAAGCTTCAGGGTCGAGGTGACGGAATGCGGAAGCAGAAGTTGATCAATGCGTTGCTGTACGCGGTTGAGTGCGACGGTCGCATCGGCCGGACGAAGCTCCTGAAGTTCATCTTCTTCGTGGACCTCATCTACTACAACCTGCGGGGAACGACGCTCTGCGGGACGACCTACATCCGCATGCCGAAAGGGCCTGCCGAGGCTGCGGCGTTCCAATTAACGTCCGAGTCGAACGCATATTTCGACGTGAAGGCACCAGCAACCAGCGCGCATGCGGGGAGAAGGGTGCCTGGCGATTTTTTCCGAAGAAATACCTACGAATACAGACCCAGGAGCAAGGCAGATCTCACGATCTTTACACCCTATGAGCGAGTCCTCCTCTGGTCGGTGCTCCAGTGGATGAAGTTTAAGAAGACGGATCTCATCAGTGATATTACCCACTACTTCCGCCTCTGGAAGGAGTTTTCCGATGGAGAAGATATTCCTCTCGAATACTTCCAGTTGAACCGCCGCGAGAGAATGTATCTGGAACAGTCGGGTCTGCACGCCGACGGCTTCGAGCGCACGTTCTGTACAGGCATCCTCCCCCTCTCCACGGAGGTTGCCGGTGCGCTCCACCCCCTGAATGCGGAGCGGATTGCCACCGTCGAGGAGGCCTTAGACAGCTTCATTGCGGCGTATCCGTTGCCCGCCCTTGAGATCTTCTACGACGCATACCTGGCGTGGGACGACGCATACCGCTCGACGCTCCGCCGCAACCCTTCACACGCCCCTGCGCTTGCGACCGAAGGCTGCGATGCCCTCTGCTTCGTCTCTCACGTCGTCGCGGCGCATAGGATCCCGGCTGTGTATGGAGAGGAGCAGTTGCAGGAGTTCTGCGACACCGCGGAGCGGCGCTTCAACAACGAGCGAGCCGCGATCATCCGCGACAATCCGCTCTCTCTTCCCCCGGATTCCGATGGCGAGGTCTCGGCTCTCGTCGATATGGCAATGCGCATCTCCCGCGATCTCGCGTGCAGCGAGTCGCCGGCCGGGAGGAGGTAACCTGCCCTATTTCCTCGACAGCAACGTCCTTATCGGGTATTATTTTCACGTCGCCGACACCTGGGGCACCGAGGCCACGGACGTCTTCGACGACCCGGAACCGAACCATTCCAGCACCGGGGTCTGGGCCGAGTGTTTCGGGGACGGGACGGGAGGGCGGTGCTACACCATTCAGTACGTGATCGTCCGCGAGTTCCGACGGGCGGTTGCGCACCTGAAGCGGGCCGGTTCGGCGGATACCCTTCTCGCCGAGGCCGAGGCCCGCGGGTGGCGAACCGTTCCGCTTCTCCGGGATGTTGCCGGATTCTGTCATGAGCAGCCGGGAACGGCTCTGGACACACTCGCAGCGGTGAAAGAGCGGTATGAAGAACTCTGCCGGCGGCGGCGTTCCATCCTCGAAGATCGGAAAGTGCTGGCCATCCACGCGCGGACGGAACCCTACCGCGAGATCTGGAACCGGTTCAGTGCGGTCATCGACGACTACGACGACTGCGAGGTGATCCTCGACGCCCATGACGTCGCCGCAACGATCGACGGCATGGTGCTCTACACCGGGGATTACCGCCACATCATCGCCAACCGGGACCTCATTCTTTCGGAAACCAGCCTCTACGATGTCCGGGGTCTGGGCGACCGGACGGGCGGCCTCCCGCTGGCGTGAGGAAGTGCAGGGGACCGGCGGCTTTGCGGCGCCAGGGTTCTGCCGGAGCCGGAGTTTGCCGGGAGCGTGCGGGTTCCAGACGGTCGTCCGCCGGGCTCCGGCTCCCGGACAGGGGCCGCAGCCAGAGTCACTGGAAGCAAGAGTCCTCCTGCTCCTGAAGGGCGAGCCGAAGTCCAGAGTGGAGTTGTCCCGCGGGCCACGCTCCCGACCGATTATAAGATCCGCGGCAGCCCCGGGCCAGATATACCGGGAGCTGCTGGACAGGATCAGAGGCGACCCGTGGTCATTTCAGGCTGACTGGATGCACAGCGAGCGCGACCTCTCCTGGATTGCCGGCTGCGCCCGGACGGAGGCGCTGCTGCACCCCGGCTGGTCCGGGGAGACCGAGCCCCCCCCGCTCTCCGAAAATCTCCCGGAGGGGAGGTGTGTGGTTCCGGATCTGTTGCAAACGAAAATATCGAAAAGGGTGATGTATCGAGGAATGGGGTATATCTCGACGTAACGCAGGATTCGAGCGCGAAATGTCTTTGCAACTATGTTTGCAACCCCCCTTGCAACCGGATTTAGATGTTGCAAACGGCGGCCGGGCCGGCGATGGGCAAGGCAGGAGAGCGTGACCGTTGCACGCTATGCGGAGAGTGCCGACCGGAGGTGATTCGGCCGTGCAATAGCCTCCGGTGTCATAAATGGTCTCTGTGTAGGGGAGAGCGGGCGAGTCACGATCTTCTGGGTGCGGGACGGGGATTATGCGACGTTCTTGATCCTCTTCCTCAGCCCGGACGCGAAAGCCTTCACTGAGCCGGGGTCTTTGAACCCGGCAAGGATCACCTTCCCCGACGAGAAGATGAGGGCGGTCCCCGCATCCCCGCGGTAGATCAGGCCCGGGAACTGTTCGGGCTCGTACTCAACCTGCTCCATCCGGAGTGCGACGACAAGCCGTGATAGCGGGATCTCGATCTGGAAATCGTCCATGCCGACGATGTTTCTGACCTCCGGCGGCGACGCGAGTGAGGGGTCGATGATGGGTGAGATAAGAGTGAGGAACTCCCGATAGGACTTATCAACATTGTCGAGGGATGAGAGGCCGTAAATGATGTACTTCCCGCTCCTGTAGATGGTGGCCTTCCCTCTGGAAAGGAGGATGTAGGCCCCGTGGTAGACCTCAGGGTTATATTTATAGGTAGAATCTGGGAGTTCCGGCAGCCGCTCAAATATGACTGGCTGGCAGAGGTCGCCAGAAGCGACGATGTTGATGATCTTCATTGCCGGAAAAATATGGCCCCTATTCCCGTAGATACCTTCCCCCGACCGGGACGAACCGTTCCGGCTTCTTCACTGTGTCGTACTTCCGGACATCCTCGAGTTCGAGCGCCATCCAGGGCCGCTTTCTCGCCTCGCCCTTCCTGATCCGGACGTGCTGCCACCGCTCCTGGCCCTCGACGTAGGCTCTGGCCTCGTCTCTCGTGAGGAATACCGCGTCGCCGAAGGTCTCGAAGAACGCGAGAGGGTCGTCGCCGATGATGATCCTCCTGAGCGTCGCCTCTCCGGCGTAGCCGGTGTCTTGGTGGGACTGGTAGAAGACGAGTTTCATGCCGCTGTGGAGGTCTTTGTAGACGGTGGCGGGTTTGATGAAGACGTTACCCTACGGTATACTGTTACGGGAGTAACTATAGATATTTTCAGAATACTGACAATATCTCAACTAAATAACAATCAAACGCAGATGATGCCTTATTGTTTCCCCCTCGTTATGAGTAAACGGGAATCAAGGGTTCAGGCTTTCGAGGCCGTGCTCGCTGGTGTCAGAGGTCAAGGTCGTCCCTCAGGGGCCGGGATCAAGTACCCATCAAGTACGGAAACGCCGGCAGATATCCGGATATATGCAGATTGTCAGCAATATCGCTGACATTAATTTCCGGGAGTAGGCTCTCTGAATACAACCCATCAAGTATTCCTCCCGCCCTGCCACCCGGACATTGGAGGTCACTCTTTTCGGGAAACCGCCCGATGTAACCGGAGTAGGAGTTACGCAATTCCACCTTTCGACCGAAAGATCGATATATATTCGCAACGGAATAAATATCCGTGGTCCGTTCTCCGCCGATCTCTGACTGCGA
>JALNXI010000182.1 GCA_023230425.1 Methanoculleus sp.
CCTTCAACATCGTAGGGAAAGAGCTGATACGCTATCTGGGCGGCCAGGCCGTCGATCCCTATTTCGGCTTTCAGGTTCTCCTGGCGGTCGGCTGGATGGTGTTCATGCTGGAGTGGCTCTATCGTGTTCTGGTCAGTCTGCGGTATCCGGGCTATCTCAGGGTAACGCTGGTACCCGCCGGGTTCCTCCACATCTACGCGGACGACCCGGAGAGGGTTGCCGCGCTGCTCGATTCCCCGCAATGACAGAGCGTACCTTTTGAAGAGAACAGTCCAACATACACAGCGGCGACATCTGATGGAATCCCTGTACCAAATACACTCCCGTAAACCCTGCCCGACGGAGCGGCCGAAATGACCGATAGCAAAGCCGGCGCTCAACCGCCCTCCCCGCTGATCGAGTTTAAAAACGTCAGCGTGGTCCGGGACGGCCGGACGCTCCTTGATGCGGTATCGCTCACCATCCCGGAGGGGGAGCATATCGCTATCCTCGGACCGAACGGTGCCGGGAAATCGTCGCTCATCCGGACGATCACCCGCGAGTACTACCCATCCTGCCGGGGCCCGGACGTCACCTTCAGGTTCCGGGGGCGGGACCGGTGGGACGCCTTTGACCTTCGATCTCATCTCGGAGTCGTCTCCGGCGACCTCCAGCAGACCTTCACCCGGGGCATCTCGGGGCGCGAGGTCGTGCTCTCGGGGTTCTTCTCGAGCGTCGGGCTCTTCCTCTCTCACGAGGTGACCCCCGCGATGGAGCAGAAGACTGATGAGATCCTTGAGTTCCTCGAGATCGCTCACCTCGCGGACCGCCCGATGACCGAACTCTCCTCGGGCGAGGGGCGCAGGCTCCTGATCGGGCGGGCGCTGGTACACGACCCGGGCACCCTCGTCCTCGACGAACCCACGAACAGCCTCGACCTGCACGCGCTCCACACCTTCCGAAAGACTCTCCGGAAGATTGCACGGTCGGGCACCGGCATCATCCTCGTGACCCATAGTCTCCCCGATATCATCCCGGAGATCTCCCGGGTCATCCTGATGCGGGACGGCGCCGTCCGGATGGATGGCAAAAAGGCGGAGGTGCTGACCGACGGGGCCGTCGGTGAACTCTTCCGCGTCCCGGTCCGCGTCCGGGAAGAAGACGGCTACTACTATGCGACGGGCTACTGAACTTCTCCCAACCCCACTTTTTTCCAACCGGCACAACGTTTAAGGCCGGTGATATTCTCTCTCGCCGTCTATACCCGTGGCACCTCCGTGCAGGGGGCGGGGAACCTGAGAGAGGAGAGATGAAATGGTCGAGATTGGCTACAAACTCTTCACGGAGTCGCACAGTGCGCCCGAATTGGTGAAGAACGCGAGACTGGCGGAGGATGCCGGGTTCTCGTTTTTGAGCATCAGCGATCACTACCTCCCGTGGATCTCGAACCACGGACGCGCCGGATTTGCCTGGTGCACCATCGGCGGGGTATCGCAGGCCACCTCGCGGGTCAAGGTCTCCACCGGCGTGACCTGCCCGCTGATACGCTACCACCCGGCGATCATTGCGCAGGCCGCCGCAACCGCCGCCACGATGATGCCGGGAAGATTCGAGCTCGGCCTCGGGACGGGCGAAAGTCTGAATGAGCACGTTGTCGGGGGAGTTTTTCCGACATCCGAGCCGGTGCGGCTCGATATGCTCCGCGAGGCGGTGAACATCATCCGGCTGCTCTGGAAGGGCGGCATGCAGGACTACTCCGGCATGTACTATACCCTTGATAACGCGCAGATCTACGAACTGCCCGAGCAGCTCCCCCAGATCCGCATCTCGGCGGAAGGGCCGATGTCGGCGGAGGTGGCCGGCGAGATCGGCGACGCGCTCATCCACTTCGAGCAGAAGCCCGAGGAGGTTATCGAGACATTCCGCTCATCGGGTGGCGAGGGTAAATCGTGTATGATCGAGACCGTGGTCTGCTACGGCAGGAGTGAGGAGGAGGCGAAGCGCACGGCCTACGAGTGGTTCCCCATGGCTGCCAACAAAGGGGAACTGAACTGGATCGTCCCCACCCCGACGCATTTTGAGCAGATGCAGCAGATGGTGACGCCGGACGATGTTGCAAAGAATGTCCTCTGCGGGCCCGACTCGCAGAAGATCATAGAGAAGGTGGGCAAATTTGTCGATATGGGCTACGACAGCGTCGTTATCCACCAGGTGGGCCCGGAACAGCAGGAGTTCATCAACCTCGCGCACGACGTCATCCTGCCGGAGTTCGGGATCAAGCCTCCGCGGCCTGAGTCCGGAGGGAGGATGATTCCCGGCCCCGCACGGTGAGCCGGAGGCCGGGAAATCTCTTTTTTAGGACCGGCAGATCGGTCCTTCTCGTAGTTGAGGTATTCCATCGGGTTTCCCATTTCCGTTCAATCGGCTGAACATAAAAGGAGTGCAAACCGCACCGAGGCGGCTTGAGAGAACAAAAATAAGGGGATTTTCCCGGTTGTTCAGGCATTAATCCGTTCAAAGTCGGGAGCCCTACCCGCATCCCAGATATCGTACTGGGCAACCGGCACCCACCGGTATCCGTCACCGTCGACCTCCACCGACAAGAAACAGTAATGTGCGGTAGACCGGTCACCGGCGGGATCCGGTTCCGCGGCCTCGCTCAGCGCGCAACTGTACCACATCGCCGTCTCCATGAGTGCGGCCTTCAACGCAGCGATATTTGGCGAGTCTGTCTGCAACCCGACTAACGTTACAACCCAGAGGGCATCATAGGATGCCATGCTGTAGCCGTCGGGCTCCCGCCCCAACCGGTCCCGAATCTTCTGGTAGACGACCTCACTCCGTGGATCGAGTTCGGCGTTCCCGATCGCCGGGGCGGTGAAGTTAGTCCGGGCCGCAAACCGGGCGGTATCTCCGGTCGTTGCCAGCGAGTTGAGGAGGCCGTTGCCGTCGCACCCGTACCACCGGACCGTGGTCAGGTTCTCTGTCTCCGCAGCTGCTGTCATGATCGGCACGATCTCGTTGAAGGTGACCGCATAGACGCCGACCCTCTCCTTTCCGTGCACTGCAACGGCCTGGCCGATCTGCACGTCGAGATCCGCCACCATCCCGGCATAGTCCTCCGAACCAGGCATGTACCTGACCCCGTCGTAGACCGTGCCGTTCCGGGCCTCGAACGCCGTCGCCGTCAGGTTCCGCAGTTCGTCGCCCCAGATGTCGCCGCGTGAGATGGGCACGATCGCTGCGGTCCCATCCAATTCGAATAAGGAAGCCGTTGCGTCGGCCTGGTAGGTGTCCGGTGGCACGAACCGGAAGACGTTGTCGCCCGGAATCGCAAGCGACGGCGCCGTGCTCAGGATGCTGACGATGATAATCCCGTGCTCGTCGGCATACGTCCGGATCGCATCGAGTTCAGCGCTGGAACCGGGCCCGATGACCATCTTGATCCCCTGCGCATCGAGTTTTTTCAACATCTCAAGGGCAACGGTGGGATCGGCCTTCGTGTCCTCGATATGCAGCCGGACCCGGTAATCCGACCCGATCGAGGCATAGTAGTCGTTGATATCCCCGGCGGCCACCTCGAGGGCGACCCGGCTCGCCTCTCCGCTCTCGGCAATGTCGCCGGAGAGCGGCAGGAGAACCCCAATGACGTTCTCCTGCACGGTGCCCTGCGTGGTGGTCTGTGTTCCGGTACACCCACAACAGAAGATGACTGCTGCAAGAATAACGAGCGCGATTGCTAATACCCTTCGTCTCATGTGATTTTTTCTGCAGGGAGCGATTTAACCGTTCTGTTTCTATAGTCGGAAGCGTTACGGCGAAAATTCGATACGACCGTCAGGAATCGGGCAGGGGGAGAATGGCTCCCGGCCCCCCACGGTGAGGCGAGGGCCGGCATTCACCTCTTTTTCCACAGTCCTGGCCTGCCTAAACGGCCTTTCCCGTATTCGGGATGCCCGGACTGGCAGAGCACGAAAGGTTGTGTGGACCCCGCCGGGACGGCTTGAGAAAAAGGAAGGGAGTGTTTTCCCCGGGGTTCCTCATTCGCGAATGGGCGACGGCCGACGTGATATCGATAGTATTACCCTCGCGCCCTTTTCCCGAGATACCACCCGATAACCGCACCGACTGCAGTTCCTGCAACCACGCCGGGCAGCCCGGCGAGCATCAGTCCCGCGATCATCCCGAGCGCCGCTCCGACTCCGGTATATCCGCCTGCAAAATCTGCCATACCTATCCTGTGCGCCCCTCCGCCGTAAGTAACCGCCGGGGCAACACTTAAGAACCGCGGCATCCCGTTTCCCGAGGTGACAGGGGACGCAAATACCACAATCGTCCGGGACCTCATGGCGGAGTTCGCCGGCCTGACCGGGCTAGACCCGCCCCACACCCGCCCGCGACGCTACCTCTGGACGGACGCCTACGCGGTCTGCAACTACCTTGAACTCTTCCGCCGGACAGGTGACGAGACCTACCGCGACCTTGCCCTCCACCTCGTAGACCTGGTGCACCACACCCTCGGCCGGCACCGCGACGACGACTCTCGCACGGGCTGGATCAGCGGACTTCCCGACGAGGAAGGCGAGGCGCACCCGACCCGGGGCGGTCTCCGGATCGGCAAACTGCTTCCCGAACGAAGACCCGATGAGCCGTTCGACGAGCGGCTGGAGTGGGACCGGGATGGGCAGTATTACCACTATCTGACGAAGTGGATGCACGCGCTCAACCGGGTGAGCCGGGTCACCGGAGACCCGATCTATACCCGGTGGGCGGTGGAGCTTG
>JALNXI010000183.1 GCA_023230425.1 Methanoculleus sp.
CGCATGCCCCGCACCCGGAACAGAGGTCCGTAGCCCAGACCTCGGCCTCCAGGTCCTTGAATGTCTTCATCTCCATCCCAATCACTCCCACGTATACTTCCCCGCAAAGGGCCTTGCGCTCGCGGGCACAATCCGGGTATAGTCCGCATTGACCAGCGGTTCCGGATCAAGCCCGAAGTCGCCTGCAAACTCCCGGATCACCGGGGCGATCCTTCTCCGGTCCTCATCGGTGAGCGGCACCTTCTTCGCCCCGGCGGCAAGGCAGGCATCGTCCACATCCCCGCGGATGATGATCTCCCCGCCGTGGATACCGCTCCCGATACCGCGGGCTTTCATGGCCCCGTCAAGGTCGAGGACGATCAGGAGGCCGCCCGCCATGTATTCACCGAGGAATGTCTGGGCAGACCCCCCGACGACCAGTATGGGGCGCTGCGCCTCGTACTGTTTCATGTGGATCCCGCCCCGGTAGCCGATGTTTCCGCGTATAAAGACCTTTCCGCCCCGCATGCTGTGCGCTACCGCATCGCCGGCGCTCCCGTGGATCACCACCTTCCCGGCATCCATCGTGTTGCCGGGCGCGTGCTCCGCGTTACCGTGGACGATGACCGTCGGCCCGCTCATGAACATGGCGAGGTCGCCGCCCGGGACGCCGTAGACGTGGATGGTGGCGTCGCCCTTGAGTCCGTCGCCGATGAACCGCTGCCCGAGGACGTTCTGGACGACGACCTCGTCGGCACCGTCCTCAACAGCCCTCCGGACCTGCTGGTTCAGGGGAGTGTAGTGCATCCCCTTCGCATCGATTGTGACCAGTTTTACCATCATGCTCACGCTCCCACCGGCTTGACGTCGAGAACGTCAAGGAGACCCTCGTCCAGCATATAGCCCCGGAGCCGGTCGCGGTTGCCCCGCAGGCTCTCGATGCTGTTGATCCCTGCCGCACCCATCAGTTCAGTGATCTCGAGCGTCCATGCGTGGATAAGGTTCGCCACCTGTTTCGATGCCACGTCGGGGTCCAGACGCTCGACGAGGTCCGGACGCTGGGTGGCAATCCCCCAGGGACAGAGGCCCTGGTAACAGTTCCCGCAGACCCGGCAGCCCATCGCCGCGAGCGCTGCGGTGCCGATGTAGACCGCGTCCGCGCCGAGGGCGATTGCTTTCACAACGTCCGCGCTCTCCCGTATGCTGCCGCAGGCGATAAGGGAGACCTCGTTCCTGAGCCCCTGCTTGCGGAGTTCCCGATCGGCGCTTGCGACGGCGACCTCGATCGGTATGCCGACGTGGTCGCGGAAGACCCGCGGTGCCGCGCCGGTGCCGCCCCGGAACCCGTCGATGACGACAGCGTCCACCGAGGACCGGGCAACGGCCGCCACGTTCTCGGCTGTGTTGTTGACGGCTGCAATCTTGGCAAAGACCGGCTTCTTCCACTCCGTCGCCTCCTTGATGGACCGGACGAGCTGGGAGAGGTCCTCGATGCCGTAGATGTCGTGGTGCGGCGCGGGGCTGATCGCATCGCTTCCCTGCGGGATCATCCTGGTGCGGGAGACGTCCTTGCTGACCTTCTCGCCCGTGAGGTGGCCGCCGATGCCCGGTTTTGCGCCCTGCCCGAGTTTGATCTCGATAGCGGCGCCGCGTTCCAGGTAATCGATGTTCACACCGAACCTTCCGGAGGCCACCTGGACGATCATGCGGTCCTGGTAAGGGTAGAGACCGGCGTGCAGTCCGCCCTCCCCGGTACCCATGTAGGTGCCGGTCTCCTTCGCTGCCCGGGCCATGGAGATCTGGGCGTTGAGGCTGATCGCCCCGTAACTCATGTGACCGAGCATGATCGGGGTCTCGACCATGAGGTTCGGGGTGAGTTCCGTGGCGAGTTCGACGTCCCCCTTCGAATTCCGGCGGAGATCCAGTTTTGACGGCTTCTTCCCGAGGTAGGTCCGGAGCTCGACGGGCTCGCGAAGCGGGTCGGTGGGGGGCGTGGTGACCTGGCAGGCGTCCAGCATCAGGCGATCGAATATGATCGGGAGGTCTGCGACGCTGCCCATTCCGGCGAGGATGATCTTGCCGGTCCGGGCCTGGTTGTAGATCGCCTCCCGGGTCGCCCTGGTCCATACGGGGTGGCTCCGGTAGTCGCAGGGCTGTTCTTCGAGCATGATGGCGTCCCGGGGGCAGTAGGCGAGGCACCGGTGGCAGGCGGTGCACTTCCGGGAGTTGATCAGGATCCGGTCGCCGTCCCGCCGGAAGACGCCGTAAGAACAGTTCTCGATGCACCGCTCGCATTCCATGCACTGTTCGCGGTCGATCGTGACCCGGTATCGGAGCGGCATGCTGCCGAGGTTGTTACTCATGGGGCAACCCTCCCGATCACCGGCTCGCCTGCGGCTGGCATCATGATCGATTCGACGTTGGGCTCCATGGCCCGGATCGCCGCCTCTTCGCTCGATATGTAGAGGCAGTCTCCGCACTCGCCGACGACCATCGGCCGGAGTTTGCCCCGGTCGGTGAACCCGACCATCATGTCGGGGTTCGCGGCCACGATGGTGAACGGCCCGTTCATCGTCGCAGAGCCGTAGGCGAACCGGAGGGCGCGGTTCAGGTCCTGCTCGGTTTTCGGCATCTGGTCGATATCCTCCCAGTAGGGCGGGGCAAGCGCCCGGATGGCGAGATTGATGTCGAGGCCGTGCCGCCGCACCAGGAGGTCGATTAAGTAGGTGATGACCTCGCTGTCGGTAAAGTTCGAGCACGTGTAGCCGAAACTCTCAACGTAGCGCCGGTTGGTCCCGTAGGTGGTGATCTTCCCGTTCTCCACGACGCTCCAGTCGTGCAGGTTGAACGGGTCGGGCCGTTCCCACAACTCAGGGTTGCTTGCCGCGTAACGGTTGTGCGCGAGCCAGATGTAGCCCTCGTAGTCCTCGATCCGGTAATAGTCCGCCACGGCTTCCGGCCAGGCGCCGCCCCCTCCGGCCTTGAAGACGCCGACGTTCTTGCCGGACGAGAAGACCTCGGCGCCGTTCGACGCTCTGTTGATCTGCATCACAAGGTTCGTGATGACATCCTTCTCGGGCGTTGCGCTCCCGGGCGCGAGAGAGGGGTCGGGCCTGAAGAAGTAGCGCCAGGGGGTGCAGGGCGCCCGAAGGTTCGGCTGGTCGTAGGTCGGGATCGCCTCGTCGTGCTCGATCGCTCCCCACTGCTCCAGTGTTGCGTCGACAACTTTTTTGCTCTCGCAAGCGTTGTCGAGGAAGACATGGAGCGCGTAACAATCCCGGTAGTCGGGGTATATACCATACGCCGCGTACCCCGCCCCCTCGCCGCTGCCGCGCTCGTTCATTATGGAGAGGGCCTGCCGGATGCCGGAACCATCCATCATCTGGCGCCTCTTATCCATTACACCAAATATGCCGCACATTGTAACCTCGGTGAATAACGTTCTGCTGCCGTTTCCTATAAGTCTGCCCGGGTATATTTGTGTCAATAGATATTTATTCCATCGGATAGAAGTAGACTTCCACATGTCCCGTGATGCCACTTCTGCAATGCTTGAGCGCATCGAACAGGATAACGTCCGATTCCTTCGGCTTCAGTTCACCGACCTCCTCGGCATGCCCAAGAACGTCGCTATCCCGGTGAAGCAGGCGGAGAAGGCGCTGACCGGGGGTATCGGGTTTGACGGATCGTCGATCGAGGGGTTCGTCCGTATCGAGGAGTCCGATATGGTGCTCCGGCCCGACCTCTCGACCTACACCCTCCTGCCCTGGCGTCCCCAGGAGTACACGGTTGCGCGCTTCGTCTGCGATGTCTACAAGGCGAACGGGGAGCCGTTCGAGGGCGACCCGCGCTACGTGCTCCGCACGGCTATGGAGGACGCGGCGAAGGACGGGTATCTCTTCAACACCGGCCCGGAACTCGAGTTCTTCCTCTTCCGGATGGTCGACGGCAGACCGACCACGCTCTTCCAGGACGTCGGCGGCTACTTCGACCTTGCGCCGACCGATCTCGCGGAGGACGTCCGGCGCGAGATCATCATCGCCCTCACCGAGATGGGGTTCGAGATCGAGGCGTCGCACCACGAGGTCGCCGAGAGTCAGCACGAGATCGACTTCAAGTACAGCGACGCTCTCCACACCGCAGATAACGTCATCACCTTCAAGTTCGCGGTCAAGACGATGGCGTTGATGCGCGGCCTGCATGCGTCGTTCATGGCAAAGCCGATCTACGGCATCTGCGGGAGCGGGATGCATACCAATTGTTCGCTTGCAAAGGACGGAGAGAACGCGTTCTACGACCCGGACGCACCCCGGCAGCTCTCCGAGACCTGCATGCATTTCATCGGGGGACTCCTCCGGCACGCGAAGGCGATCACCCGGGTCGCGAACCCGACGATCAACTCCTATAAAAGGCTCGTTCCCGGGTATGAGGCGCCCTGCTACGTCAGCTGGAGCGCCGGGAACCGGTCGGCCCTTGTCCGCGTCCCGACGCCACGCGGCAACAGCACCCGGGTCGAGTTCCGGAGCCCGGACCCGACCTGCAACCCCTACCTCGCCTTCGCCGCGATGCTCACCGCCGGGATGGAGGGTGTCCGGGAGAAGATCGAACCCCCCGTCGGCATCGATACGAACATCTATCATATGACGCCCGAGGACCGGAAGCATGCCGGGATCGAGACGCTGCCCGGGGACCTCTACGCGGCCCACCAGGCCCTTCTTGCCGACGACCTCATCTGCAGGGCGCTGGGCCCCCACGTCGTCGAAGCCCTCACGA
>JALNXI010000184.1 GCA_023230425.1 Methanoculleus sp.
TGGACCAGGATCGGATGGGGAGGAGGTGTCGTGACGCACGGAGTCGTCGTCTTCCTCGGTCCCAGCTGTGACCGCGCGACCGCCCGGGAGATCCTTGACGCCGATTACCGTCCTCCGGCGAAACGAGGCGACATAGCCCGGGCTGCAGATGCCGGGGCCCGGATCGTCGGGCTCATCGACGGCGTCTTCTTCCAGGACTGCGCCGTCGCCCACCGGGAGGTCCTTGCCGCGCTCCGGGCGGGTGTGCGGGTCGTCGGCGCCGCGAGCATGGGCGCGCTCCGGGCCGCAGAACTCGACAGCCTCGGTATGGAGGGCGTCGGGGAGATCTACCGGGCCTACCGGGAGGGGAGGCTCGTCGCCGACGACGAGGTGGCGCTCCTCTTTGACCCGGAGACGCTCGTGCCGCTCTCCGAGCCGCTCGTGAACATCCGGGCGACCCTGCAGCAGGCGCTGGAGTGCGGGGTGATCGGGGCCGAAACAGCCCGGGCGCTCCTCGACGCTGCCCGGGGCCTCTACTTCCCGGAGCGGACCTACGATGCGGTCGTCGAGGCCGCGGAAGGAAAGGTAGACCCGGAGGACCTCGCCCGCTTTCTGGCGTTTGCCGGGGAGCATGCCGTCGACCAGAAACGCGAGGATGCGATCCTCGCGCTCGAGCGCATCAGGGACCTGGCCGAGGGTATTGAACCGACCGGTTCAACGATCCCACCGCGGCCGCTGTAGCAATATATCACCGGTCGGGCTGAGTCCTGTGTACCGGTGCGGGACCTTCCGCACCGCAGGGGGCAAAGCGACACTCGGACACGGAGCGGCTCTCCCCCTCATCGCCGTCGCAGATCCGGCATCTGCGGCGGATCTCGGGAGTGCCCTCCGGCCGGACCACGCAGACAGATACTCGACGACTGCCCCCGCTACGCCGGGTGCGGGCAGGCACCAGCACCAGAACGGCGGCACACACGCAGATGATACCGCCGCCAAAAAACGGATCCGTGACCGGATGCACCTCCGGGACGGGTCCCGCAAAGCCTGCCCCAACCGCTGATGTCGGCGGGGAGAATGCACAACGCGGCTCTCCTACAACCCACCTTTCCTGACCCGCCGGAATACCCCGGGTGCGGCACATCCCCGGGGAGTTCTCCCCGGCTGTTATCCAATCCACGCATCCGCTGCCCGAAGCGCTGTCTCGGCGTGATACGCCGGAGAACCTCTTGCTGCGAAGAGGAGGTCCGCGAAATCCCCGCGCAGCACCTCCCGGGCGTATTTCTCCTGATCGTTCTCCTTTCTTGCACGGAAGCCCAACCTCCGGAGGACCTCAAGCGGCGGACATCCCCCCGCACGGCATGCTGCAGCAGGAACGGCAGAACAAAGTCCGGCAGGACCAGCCATCGCCGGTCACGGAAGACCCCGAGCACGAGTCCTGTCGTCCCAAGGAGGGTCGCGTTCGCCTCCAGTGCCCGCTCAACATCCCATTTCAGGTCCTGTTCGAGGATACGCCCGGCGATCTCGCGATCAATCCGGGCGTTGACGGCGGGCGGCGTGTTCTCCCGCACTCCATGGATGCATCCAGCGGGCCAGGGAGGTTACGGCCCGCCGTCCCGCGGGGTCCGGTTGGTGCAGGGTATGAGCGGTTCTTCGCCATTTCGACCCGGCGACGCCGGGAAAAAGAGGGAGAGCGGATGTTGCCCATCCCCCCGGAGCGAGGCAGCTCCTGGAGCCGGGAAGCCGTGACGACATATGAGACGTCATATCGTAACATTCACATGTGTAAAGAATAATAAACACATGTTGACATTATCTTTCAGCATCCTCCCCGACCTGGCACGGCTGCTCTCCCTGCTCGGGAACGAGCAGCGGCTCGCCATACTCAGGGCGATCGCGATCGACGAGAAGTATGCCCGTGAGATTGCCGAAGAACTCGGTATCTCGCGCCCGCTGGTCGCGATTTATCTGCGGCAGCTTGAGAAACTCGGTCTCGCGGAGGGAACCAGCAGGACGTCGGACGAGCCGCCGTATCTCCGGAGGTATTACCGGGCGGTGCCGTTCGAGCTGGTGGTGAACCTGGATGTTATTATGTCGTTACCGAGGTCGAAGGATGAAACAGGATAGATGGAAACTTTTCCTGAAGGCGCTCTGGGGCGCCGTCATCGCACTGCTCGTGATCAGCCTTCTCGCCGGCCTGATCGGCGGTTCGAAGTTCTGGAATACTATGCTCGCCGGGTCCGTCTGGGTCATTATACAACTCGGTGTCCTCACGCTCCTCCTCATCATCGTGGTGCGGCTCAAGGAGTGGATCGAGGGGCAGGTGAAGAGCGTTGCAGATCGAGGCAACGAACTGCAGGCCCTGCAACGGTCGATGGAGCGGATTGAAACGAAGGTGGACCAGATCGAGAAGATCCTCACCGAGGTCTCTGAGTGATGTAACTCTTGGGCGGTGCGGACACCGCCGGCCGGGAACCCGGCAGAGTGACCCGTAAAAAATGGTTGTATGGTATGGAGGACGTGCAGGAGTGCGCCTGAGGGTATGGTGGAAAGAGGCTGCGGCGCGGGCAAGGGTTCCACCGAGTGGTGCCCGGCCACACATTAGTATGATCTTACAATATAATAATTTTATCAATTGTTACTTTAGAATTATATCGTAATACTCTGCCATCTTCCTGCCGGCATCGCACCCTCCTGCCCAAAAGGGGGGAGACCGCTACGGGGAACCTGGCGGCCGGTCGAAGGGCGATTGCAGGTTCTCAACGGGCCGCCTCACGGTGCATTCTCCGGTCTCCCCCGGCAGAGAGTCCCGGGGCACCTTCCGGGGGTGCTATGGGCCCGCGCGCCCTACCCCGAATGGAAGTTTTTTCTATCAGTGTGCCCCTTCCTTCATGAGGCGATGATATGGCGATTGACTGGTATGAAGAATTTGTTGACACAGACCACACCCCCGGCCCGGACGAACTCGTAGCCCTCTATCACTTCGAACCGGCGAGAGGAATCAGCAAGGAGGAGGCCGTCGGGAGAATCGCCTCCGAGAGCTCGACCGGGACCTGGACCACCCTCTTTACCATGCCGCCCCGTATGCGGGAACTCCAGGCAAAGGCGTTCGAGATCGAGGGGAACTATGTGAAGATTGCCTATCCCCTCGCCCTCTGGGAGGAGGGGAACGCCCCCCAGCTCTTGAGCGGCATCGCCGGGAACGTCTTCGGCATGAAGGCGCTCGACACCCTGCGGCTGATCGACGCCTCGCTCCCGGCTGGATACCTCCGGCATTTCAAGGGGCCGCACTTCGGCATGGAGGGGATACGGGATATGATGAAGGTCCGGGGGCGGCCGCTCACGGGGGCGGTGCCGAAGCCGAAGGTGGGCTTTACCGCAACGGAGCACGCACAGGTCGGGTACGAGACCTGGATGGGCGGGTTTGACTTTGTGAAGGACGACGAGAACCTGACGTCCCTTGCGTTCAACCGGTTCGACGACCGCGTCCGGGCCATGACGAAGATGCGCGACCGGGCCGAGCAGGAGACCGGCGACGTGAAGTCCGCGCTCATCAATATCACGGCCGAGACGGAGATCATGGAGAAGCGGGCGAAGATGCTTGCGGACTACGGCTGGAACTACGCCATGATCGACGTCGTGGTTGCCGGGACCGCTGCCGTCGCGACCCTCCGGGACTACTGCTCCGACCTCGGACTCGCTATTCACGCCCACCGGGCGATGCACGCGGCCTTCGACCGGGACGAGAAGCACGGTATCACAATGCAGTTCCTGGCAAAAGTCATGCGGCTCATCGGTGTTGCGCAGATCCACACCGGGACCGCCGTCGGAAAACTGGTCGGCACGAGGGCGGAGGCCACAGTGCTTGCGGATATGCTCCGGGAGAAACATACGAACGCCGTGGATCACATGGCCCTCGACCAGGACTGGGGCAACATTAAGAGCGCTTTTCCCGTCTCGTCGGGGGGGCTCCACCCCGGGCTCGTGCCGGACGTGCTCGATATCTACGGCAGCGAACTCGTTCTCCTCGTCAGCGGGGGCATCCACGGCCACCCGAAGGGTACCCGGGCGGGCGCAGAGGCCACCATGCAGGCGATCGAGGCCTGGCAGGAGGGCGAGACCCTCGACGAGAAGGCAAAACGCGCCCCGGAGCTCAGGGAGGCCCTCGATAAGTGGGGCTACTATAAACCCAAATAATTATTTTCTCGCCGCGCCCGGGGCCGTCATGCCCGCAACGGTGCGCGGCTCCGGTCCGGATGCCGCTCAAGGACCGGCGGGCTGCTTCTCTGCACTGAATGCGAGAGTTTCGTGAGCCCCTCCCGGAACTCGTTGATGTAGCCCTGCATCGAGAGGCTGCCTTCGGGGAATGGGCAGTCGATATCGTAGAGCCGCTCGATCATCGGGTCGGAGGGGAGCAGGTCTACGGCGATCCCCGTCTCCTCCGATGCCTCCACCATCGCCTTCCGGAACGGCCCGATGCAGTAAGCGAGCCGCTGCCGGTAGGTATCCCGGGTCTTCTCGAGGAACCCTTTCAGCCGGTAGACCTCAATCCGGTGGAAGTCCCGCCGGATCCGCCCGTCCGTGGTCTTGCCGAGCATATAGTGGTAGTTCCGGTAGGGATACATGCATTCGAGCTCCGCAGGGACGGTCCCGCAGGTGCCGAATATGACGATCTGATACTCCTCCGGGTCGAGGACACCGTCGATGATCTGTCTGAAGAGTCTATGGCTCGGGCTCTGGCTGTAGGGTTTCCGCACGGCGCAGGGTAGAAACA
>JALNXI010000185.1 GCA_023230425.1 Methanoculleus sp.
ATTGGTGGAGATCCATCCATCAAAACCCCTACCTCACCGGCCTGATAAAGTTCGTCCTCCCGCTTGCCGTCATTCCGGCTGTCTTTGCGGCGCTCTACCTGACCGAGCCCTACCAGCAGTTTCTCATTCTCTCCGGGCTGATCGTCGCTTACTTCGTTCCTCCGGCCGGGAAAGAGACGATCATCCCCATCGCGATCCTGATGGGCTACCCCTGGTGGCTCGTCACGCTTGTGATCTTTCTTCTCGACGTGGCCGTCTCGCTCTTCGTCGTCTGGAACTTCGACCTGGCGCTGAAGATCCCGCTCGTCGGCCGGCTGCTCGAGAGCGGGATGGCGATGGGCCGGAACTACACCGAGACCCAGCCCTGGCTCAGGCGGTTTTCGACGGTCGGGCTCATCCTCTTCATCTTCTTCCCGCTCCAGGGAACAGGGGCGATGAACGGGTCGATCCTCGGCCGGCTGCTCGGGCTGGAGAAGTCCCGGGTCTTTTCGTGTGTCTGCGTCGGGTCGCTTGCCTCCTGCCTCGTCATCGCGCTTGGCGCCGACGTGCTCCTGGGTGTCTACCAGCGGGATCCGGCGCTCGGTATCGGTCTTCTGGCCGCGATCGTCGTCGCTGTTCTGGCCGGGGTCGTGGGATGGCGGATACGGAAGAAGAGGCTCCGGGGCCGGGCGCCCCGGTGAGGACACCCCTGCGGCTGCTCTCTTTGTTTCCGGCGGGCGGGCTCTCCTCCCGGCGTTAATTTCGCAGTTCTTAAATCTCCCGCCCTCCTTTTCTCCCTGAAGAGGGATGTGATGAGTTCTCTGCCGTACCCGTGGATCGTTGCTGCCGTAGCGGCGCTGGTCGCTGCCGGCGCCGGGTTTGCGATGCTGAACCAGCCGGCGGCGGTGCCGGCCGACGAGAGCGCTGCCGATGCGGCGGCGGTCCTGATCCGCCTGCAGTCCGGGATCGCCGCGGCGCTCGAGACGCTTGACGGCCGCTTGAGCCACGCGGCGTCTGATCTCGGAGATACAGGTCTCAACGATGCCGCCGCACGCAGGGTCCTCTTAAACCTCTCCGTCACCGACCCTGCGATCGTCGACTGCACGGTCTCCGACGCGGGAGGCACGCTCATCGCCGCCGAACCGGCGGCGTATCACGGAGCTGAGGGCGCGGATCTCCGGGACCAGCCCAACGTCCGGCACATCCTGGCATCGAAGCGGCCGATCATGAGCGAGGTGATCACGGTCGCGGAAGGGTTCCTGGCGGCGGTGATCAGCACGCCGGTCTTTACGAACGAGAGCCGGTTTGCCGGGTTTGCCTCCGTTGTCTTCCGGCCGGAGGTTCTGATCGCCGGCGTCGCCAGCCCGGCGATAAACGGCACTCCCTTCCAGGTGATGGTCGTCCAGACGGACGGGCGGGTGCTCTACGATACCGATCCTGCTCAGGTCGGGCGGATGACGTTTGAGGACCCGCTCTACGCGGACTACCCGGACCTGCTTGATGCGGCCCGCCGGGTCGCCGCCGAGCGCTATGGAACCGCGACCTACGGGTTTGCGGTCGATGGAGAGACGGTGGAAAAGGAGATCGCCTGGACGACGGCCGGGCTCCACGGGGCTGAGTGGCGGGTGGCGGTGATCCGGGAGGTGGGGTGAAGGGAAGACGAGATCCGGGGTCACCCCTGTTTCCCGTCATATTGCCGGCTTTCCGTCTCCGCCCCTCACCCCGCCGCCTGAGCGCTCTCCCACAGCCCCAGCCGGTTCCCTTCCGTATCCTCGCAGATGGCAAAGTAGCCCCGTCCGGGCACCGCCCTCTTTTTGACCACAACCCTGCCTCCGGCCCGCTCCACCCGGGCCGCGTACTCATCGATCGAAGGGACGCCGATGAAGACCGTTATCGGCTCGCCGGGGTGAGCCCGCGGGAGTATCTCACCGCCGATCCCGCCCGTCGCGAACTCAAAGGCACCCTCCATCCCCGGGAACGGCTCCGCCGTCCAGGAAAAGACCTCCTTATAGAACGCCCGCGCCCGCCCGGTCTCGCCCGCGGGGATGTTGAACCAGACTATCGTCGCCATGCACCCCGGTGGTGGCCGCGGCGCATAACTGTTTCCTCCGTTCACGGCTGAAGATATTTATAGCCCGGCAGGGATACGGTGGCTCATGACGGCACTGGGTAGACGCATGTTCGGGAAGACCGGCAGGGAGGTCACCCCTGTGGGGCTCGGGGGGGAGGGGGTTCTCAGGACGTACGGGCGGCACGCGGAGGCAAACGCCGTCATCATGGAGGCGCTCAATCAGGGGATCACCTACTTCGACTCGGCAAAGGTCTACGCGGGGAGCGAGGACTACTACGGCGAGGTCTGGGTGAGTCATCCCGACCTCCGGGCGCCCGTATTCCAGGCCAGCAAGTCGGCGAGCCGGCTCCATGCGGACGCCGAGATGGACCTCCAGGAGACCCTCCAGAGGATGGGGATCGAGACCCTCGACCTCTGGCAGATCCATGACGTCCGGACGTTCCCCGATATCCGGGAGATCGAGGGGCCGAGCGGCGCCCTCGCAGCGTTCATCGAAGCGAAGGAGATGGGCATCGTCAGGCATATCGGTGTGACCGGGCACCACGACCCGGACGTCCTCTCGCACGCTGTGGAGAACTGGCCGGTCGATGCCGTCATGATGCCCGCGAACCCGGTGGAAGGCGCGCTCGGGGGGTTCCTCTCCTCGACGCTCGCAACCGCGAGGGAGCAGGGGGTCGCGGTCATCGGGATGAAGGTGCTCGGCGGAGCGAACTACCTCGTCCCCGACGCGGGGGTGACGCCGGAGACCCTCGTCCGGTACGCCCTCGCCCAGGATATCTCTGTTGCCATCGTCGGCTGCTCGACGCCCGCGGAGGTGCAGGCGCTCGCCGCCGCCGGCCGGAGCGGGCCGCTCACCGAATCCGAGGCGGAGGCGCTCGTCGAGGCATTCCGCCCCTACGCCCGCGAGCTCGCGTACTACCGGGGGCCCCTGTAAGGCGCTCCCCTGTTACCGATATATGCTGACGGCGCCAACATACAGGGACACGGCGGCACCAGAACCGACGATGTGCCGCAGAGAGAGGAACCTCAATGACAACCAGGGAACCGAACCGGTTCCGCACCCTCCGGGACCGCATCGCCGCATCGCCCGACGCCATCCTCGTGCTGGTCGTGCTCGTCATCTTCATGGATATGATGATCTACGGCCTCCTCATCCCGGTCTTCCCCGAGTACGCCCCCCGGCTCGGGGTGGACGAATCGGTCATCGGGGTCGTCTTCGGGATCTACGCCGCCATGCTCCTCCTCTTCTCCATACCGATGGGCCTCCTCTCCGACCGGGTGGGGCGCCGGCCCCTCATCGTCACCGGGATGCTCCTCCTTGCTCTCGCGACGGCCCTCTTCGGCTTCTCGACCACGGTCACGCACCTGATCATCGCCCGGATGGTCCAGGGAATATCGGCCGCGGCCACCTGGTCCGCGGGGCTTGCGCTCCTCGCCGATACCTGTGACCCCGCCAGGCTCGGGGAGAGGATGGGGATATCGCTTTCTGCAGTCGGGCTCGGGACGGTCCTCGGGCCGGTCGTCGGGGGGCTGCTCTTCGAGTACCTGGGCTACACCGCGACCTTTCTCATCCCGGCGGTGCTGGTGGCCTCCGTCGGCCTTCTCGTCCTCGCCGTCCCGGTGCGCACCTGCAAGCAGGAGGACGGTCGGGGACGGTCGGAGATGCTGCCCCGGGGGAGTCTCTTCCCGCTCGCCGCCTGTGCGGCCGCGGTCGTCGCGGTCTCCGGGACCTACGGCGTCGTGGACCCCTACCTCCCGATTTACCTGCACGCCGCCTTCGCGGCCTCCCCGGCGACGATCGGGCTCGTCTTTGCGGTGCTGGCGGTCGCCGCCGCCGTTGCCCAGCCGGCCGCAGGAAGGATCTACGACCGGCGCGGGGGCAGCCGCTCCCTCATCGGCGGCGGGCTCCTCCTCTCGGGGGTTGCGATCGTCGCGGCCATGCAGGCGCCGACCCTCGTGCTCGTCGCCGTCGCCGTCTTCGCTCTGGGGGTCACGCTGAGCTGCGCCCTGGTGCCGGTGATGCCGATCATGGCCGGCATCTACCGCGACCAGGGCTCACAGGGCGCCGCCTACGGCATGTACAACACATTCTTCTCCGTAGGGCTCTCGGTCGGGCCGTTCGCAGGAGCCGTCCTTGCGGGCCGGTGGGCGCTGCCGACGATATTCCTGCTGCAAGCAGCGGCCCTCGCGGTTGTGGGGGTGCTCGGCTGGCCTGTCATCGGGAGGCTTGGGTGGCGGTGACGACCCCCCGTGTGCGGAAAATTTTTTCGTTCACCCGGTGCTATAGAGCACCGCGCTTCTCCAGATTGTTGCAAAGATGATATCATGTCGTTAGAATTCTGCCGTCGCCACACCCCCGAACTGCTGATCGTCTTCTTCGGCCTCATCTTCCTGGTCGCTGTATCCGGGACCGTCGGCGGGGAGGCAGGGTCGTTCCTCGCCGCCGCGCTCGATGTGGCGCTCTTTGTCGTCCTCGCGATGCTCGTTTACCTGGCGGAAGACCGGCACCGGGCGTTCCGGTGGGCTGCCGGTATCTGGCTCCTTGTCCTCATCGGGGGGCTTGCGGCCGCCGCGGCGGGATTCGGACTCCTATCAATCCTGCCTCCGGAAGCACTCGACGCTGAGCAGTTCGACCCGGAGACGGTCGACCTTGCCCTGGCTGCGGAGATGGCCCTCCTCCTCCTCGGCGTTCTTGTAG
>JALNXI010000186.1 GCA_023230425.1 Methanoculleus sp.
CGCCTCCCCCTGGGCGAGGAGCCACGCCATCGCCGGCGGGACGAGCCGGTGGCACGAGAGGATCGAGAAGTTCTCCGGCGGACGGGAGAGGATCGTGGCGGCGACCGTCGGCGCGGTTGTCTCGAACCCGACCGATATGAAGACAACGTCCCGGTCAGGCTCCCGTCTCGCGATCTCCACCGCCTTGTGGACGCCCTGCACCACCCGGACGTCCCCGCCGCTCGACTCGAGTGACCCCTTCGACCCCGGGACGCGCAACAGGTCGCCATAGGTGGCGACCGTGCAGCCCCGCTCCACCAGGTCGAGCGCGGCATCGATCTCGCCCTGCGGCGTGATGCAGACCGGGCACCCCGGCCCCATCACGATCTTGAGGCCCTCAGGAAGGACGCTCCGGAGCCCGGCGCGGGCGATCGCCGCCTCGTGGGTTCCGCAGATGTGCATGAGCGTTATATCCCGGTCGACGAGAGCATGAAGCGTCGTGAGTATATCCTTACCAACCGCCATGGATCCTCATAGGTATCTCTCGCCGGTACGGCATATTCGTGCCGGTGGCGGGTACGGGCCGGGTTCAGGTCGCCCGGTAGAATACCCCTCTCTCCTCTCGCACTGGCTCGACTGCCCCCCTCTCCTCCAGGATCCGGAGATACTTCGTCACCTCGGCCGGCCGGAGGCCGGAGATCCGGGCGAGGTCGGTGACGGTGCAGGGGCGGCGCCGGAGCGTGGCGAGCAGGGTATCGGCGACTTCTCGCGCCTCCGGCACCATCGCCGGTTCATCCGGCGCCGCCCCGATCACCTCCGCGTTCCCGCCGAGGACCGCTGCAACCCGCTCAAGGGCCCGGGGCGATGCCGGCCGGACCCGGATATCGGTGCCGGGCCGGTCGAGGGTGTTCACCTGGACGCGGTCGGGACCGATGGCAGCGACGGCGTCTTTCAGGAGGAGGAGTTCCTCTTCCGTGTCGTTCTGGCCCGGGACGATGAAGACCTCGAGCCAGACTTCGCCGGGAAACTCCCGGGAGAAGGCAGTGAGCCCCGCGAGGACCCGCCCGGCGGTGATGCCCGGAGAGGGGCGGTTGAGCTTCAGGAAGACCTCTTCGGAGATCGCATCGAGCGACGGCACGACGAGGTCCGCCCGTATGAGGGCGGCCCGGACAGCCGGGTCCGCGAGGAGCGCGCTTCCCGTCAGGACCGCGACGCGGTAGCGGGGGTAGCGGTCTTTGATGAATGCGATGATATCGCCGATCCCGGTATGAAGCGTCGGTTCCCCGGAACCGGCGAACGTGACGTAGTCGAGGTCCGGCGCCGTCGCGAGGTAGTCGTCAAGCTCCGCGATGACCCGGTCCGTCGGGACGTACTCGCGCCGCTCGCAGGTGAGGTTGGTCGTCTGCCCGCACTCGCAGTAGACGCAGTCAAACGCGCAGGTCTTCTGCGGCACCAGGTCGATCCCGAGCGATCTGCCCAGGCGCCGGGAGGGGACCGGGCCAAAGAGGTAACGGTATGCCATGGTGGTATCAGAGGCAGGTTGGCGGTGAGGGCTCATCAGGGTTCACCCCGGGGCAACGGCGGGCGATCTGCTCTCACGTATCGCCGATCTTGAGCATCCTCTTGCAGAAATGGTCGACCGAGGTGAAGACCGCCTGGTTGACGCCGTCCGGGCGGGCAGGGGCATCATCGGCGGCGGTGACGAAGAGGAGCAGGTCGGAGTAGTAGTTCATCGAGGGGTATCTCCTGCGGAACTCGTCAAGGCAGAGGCCCGCCTGCCCCCGCCTCCCCCGGAGAAAGGCGTATGCGTAGTCGATGAGGCAGAGGACGTGCCCCGGCATCTTCCTCCCTTCCGCAAGCGTCCGGAACTCGTTGAACTCTCCTTCCCGGGGGAGGTAGAGGGCGGTCCGGAGACCGTAGTAGACCGGCTCGGGGTCGTCGGGGAACCGTTGCAGCATATCGCGGATGAGGCCCAGGGCATCGGCGAGGTCGCCCTGGTCGAACTTGAGGTGGTAGGCCTCCCGGTAGAAGAGCATATCGGCGGGAAACCGTATGAGGCCGATCTGGAGCATCTTCACCAGCGCCACGTTGTTGTTGTCCCCTTTTGCCCGCGAAAGTCCGATCTCCAGGAACCAGCGGTTATCCGGCACCCATTCGGTCGCAAGGAAGATCATCACCCAGAACGGCTCGGCAAGCCACGGGTCCTGTTCGAGTTCCCCCCTGACCAGCCGCTGGAGCCCCGGCCGGAGCTGCCCGAGTTCCTCCAGATACTGGCGTGCGGCCTTCAGGTAGTTCCACCGTTCTGCGGCCGAGTAGCCGGGCTCGGCCGAGCCTTCTTTATAAAGGACGTAGTAGCAGTAGGCGTGCCAGCACCCCACAACGGCATCGTGCTTCCGGTACGGCTGGAGGTAGGCCGCCGCCGCAAGCGGCATACCGAGTTTCATCATCTTGACGGCGGCTGCAAGGTGGACACCGGCCTTCCGTTCTTTCTTCCGCTTCATACCGCAGGCGATATCGCAGACGCGGCTGACAAACCTCGCGTCCCCTGCCCGCTTGCTGACGTCGAAGACCCGGTATACGATTGCATCGATGAACTCGTCATGCGGCTGGTCGGGGATGGGGACGCCTGCACGGTCGAGGATCGTGACGACTTTTCCGAAGAAGGAGGGGAAGTTCTCGTCGATGGCTTCGGCATTGGACTCGATGAAGGAGAAGAGCTCGGCCTTTGATCTCTCGAGCTGGTTTGAGATGACAACCTCGGGGATGAAGCCATCGGCCATATCAATCATATTGGAGGGATTTATCATAAACCATGCGGATTGGTCCTCCGCGCCGCCGGTGCGGGTCATGGGCATTCCCGCCCGGCCCTGATGGATCTTGCGTGCCGGATCGCCGGGGAAGGCCTTCTCCGGCACGGCGGGGGGGACGGATGGGGCCGGTCACGGCCCCTGGTCCCCAACCGCGCCCGAAGGCGTATATTCCGAATCTATTTAACGTCCCGGCCGGAAGATCCTGTATGTTTGGCGTCTCCACCTACTGCCTTCACCGTGAGCCGCTTTCTGCGGCACTCGAGAGACTCGTTCCCATAACCGATTGCGTGGAGGTGATGGATGAGGGGCTGCACTACCTGGAGAGCGCAGAACCGCTTGAGAGTTACTCGTATCTCTACTTCATCCACGCGCCGTCCCGGGGAGTCAACATCGCAAGCATCCTTGAGCCCATCCGGCGGGCGAGCGTCGAGGTCCTGACGCAGACGTTCGCCATCGCCGCCGAGGTGGGGGCGGACGTGGTCATCCACCCGGGCTACTATGCGTGGAGCCAGGAGCGGGAGCGGGCGGTAGGGAGGTTCCGGCAGTCGCTCGGCGAACTTACGGCGGCGGCCGAGGACCTCTCGGTCACGTTCTTCGTCGAGAACATGGGGAACTGGGAGTACTTCTTCCTGCGCACCTGCGAGGACCTGCCGCTCATCGACGGGATCGGGTTTGCGCTCGACGTCGGTCACGCGAACCTGAACGGGTGCCTGGACTGTTTCCTCACCCACCCGGCGGCGCACTTCCACCTGCACGACAACAGCGGCAGCGAGGACACGCACTCCCCGGTCGGGGCCGGAACGATCGATTTCGTGGCTGTTATGGATGCTGTCGCGAGGAGCAACGTCATCCCCATCGTCGAGGTGGAGACCTTCGACGGGGTAACCGCCAGCATAGCCGCTCTTGAGGCGATCGGTGCCGCGGCACGGGGCGGATAGGGCCGGTCTTACCCGGTTCATCCCCGGGATCGGCCGTAACCTTTTATAGGGTGAACCTCCAACATAATTGGTGCGTCAAGCCTCAGTGGCTCAGCTGGTAGAGCGCGTCCTTGGTAAGGACGAGGTCGCGAGTTCAAATCTCGCCTGAGGCTTAAAGAACCTGTGTTCCTAACTCTTTTCCTGAAAAGAACTTCTGAAATTTGAGATCTGCGTCGTGAAGACGGCGGTTCTTCTCCCTTCGTATAATGCGATCCGCGTAACCGGCAGCCGGGCAGCCTGGTTTTTCAAGCGCGTCTTCGACCAGGAACTCTGTCAGGAGAGCAAGCCAGGATAACCTCCTGAGTTCGAAATAGTCATACTTATTACCTCCTCATTAGAGTTGAAGGTATTAGCAGCGGTCATTCAGGGGCGTGCTCCGGAAATCCATCGTATTCCGAATGAATTAAAGCACCGCCCCGACAAACCGATCAGACACCTATGGCACCCGTGACAGACGGCGACACCCTGCTCCTGCATTTCACCAGCACCCGCCCTGACGGTGAGATCTTCGAGGATACCCGAACGGGGGAGCCGGTTCAGGTAACCCTTGGAATGAATCAGATCAACCCCCTCTTTGAGGAGGCGCTGATCGGAAAAGAGCCGGGCGAGACGGTGACCGTTGTGCTGCCTCCTGAGAAGGCCTACGGGAAATTTCGCAGGAAACTCGTGGTCACGATAAAGCGCAAGAAGCTGACCCTCGACCACGAACCGGTACCCGGGGAGTTCCTCAGGGTGGAGGTGATGGGAAAACCCTGCCTGGTGACCGTGGTCGACGTGGACGAGAAGAGCGTGACGGTCGACGCCAACCACCCGCTTGCAGGGGAGACGATCGCCTACGCGATCACGGTCGCGGCAATCCTTCCCCGGACAGGTTAGGTCCTCGTGGAAGCGCCGCTCGACCGGGCTATGAGGATGCTCCTCCACAAGGAAAACGTTGCATCCGGCGAGATCGCCTCTCAGACCCGGAGAGATGTG
>JALNXI010000005.1 GCA_023230425.1 Methanoculleus sp.
CCGGCTCGTCCAGAAAGAACTGGTCAGCGTCTCCCACACGACGCCAAAACGTTTCGAAGCGATCCCTCCCGTCCGGGGCATCGAGAACCTGATGCGCCGGATTGAGATGGATGCGGAGAACGCCCGGACGGCCCTCGATGCATTTTACCAGGAGAAGGATGCGGAAGGCCGGGGCAACCAGGAACTCATATGGACTATCTACGGCGAGGAGAACATCAAGACCCGCCTCGCTGATATGTTCCGGAGCGCGGAGCAGAACATGGGAATGCTGGTCGCGTGGGACCTCCTTCGAGGGAGCGTGCTCGCACTGCTCGAGCCTGTCCCCGACTCCGTGCAGGTCGATATCGTCACCGACAATTGGAAGGGCGAGCAGCCTTCTGGGTTCAGGGTCCACGTCCACCCCCTCGGCGCGCACTACGAGACGCACGCGCCGCCGGGAAAAGGCCTGCGGTACGAGAGTTCCGGTGTCTTCCTGGTAGACGACGCCAGGGCGCTGGTCTGGATGGGGTCGGCCGGCGAGCAGCCTTCGGCGCTCTACTCTGAGTCGGCCGGGCTTGTCCAGTTCGTCAGGCGTTACCTCACCAGCGTCACGGAGTGGGTGGGACCTGCCGGTCAGGCCACGGGTCAGTAATCCTCGAGGTAGCCCATCTTCCGGATATCGATCAGCCCTTTGAGCGCCCGGGTCACGACCGGTCTTCCTGCCTCCCTGACGGCGGCCATCGCGTTCGTGCCCCCGACCATCGCCACGCCCACGTACTGGGGGCTCACCGGAACCCCGAGCAGGGGGACGTTCGGGACGCCGACGTCCAGGATACCGGAGAATCCGATGGCCGCGAGTTCGTCGAGCACCGTACCCATGAGTGGTTCGGCTTCCATGTGGCACTCCCGGATGTTCGCGAGGATGTTGCCGTTCCCGTAGTGCATGACGTCGAGGATCGACGTGGCTTCCTGAGAGATCAGGACCTCGAGGGGGTCGAGCGTGGTGTCGCGGTAGAGGATCATGCTCGTGAACCGCCGGGGAACCCTTCCTTCAACCTCGACAACCCCGCCCCCGATTGGGTTCAGTGGGATGCCGCGCCGGAGAAGGAGGGCGTCGAGCGTGATGCTGCACATCGTGCAGACGGCGTGCCGGCCGTCCGGCACGGTGTAGCCGTCGACCTCTTCCCCCGGGCCGGCGACCAGGATCCGATCGCTGATGGTGATGCCCGTTCTGTGGGCCTCCTTCATAATGGAGAGCGTGAACTCGAGGTCGCGGCTCTCGATGAGCGAGAGGTTGTATATGATTGTCCCGGTGTTCTCCTCCGGACGGTAGGTCACCCTGAGCGCGTACTCCTCAATGCGGTGGTTGGTGAACTTCAGGGGGACATGCATTATCAGATCTCTTGTGCGATAGGGGAAAAGGGTTGCTTCTGGGGTGACCCGGAGGGCATACCCTCGATGGACGGAGTGATGTCAGCCTCGACCCGCTCCCACAAGCCCATCAACCATTTCCAACGGCCTGCGCACCTGGCGGTGCTCGAACCCGAGCCCCTGCACCCCCCGTGCTCCCCGGTCAGAGACTGTTTCTGACGCTCACGGCCTGCCAGCAGAAGGACCTCGCCTCCGGGAAGATATCCTGGATCTTCCCGAACTCGCCAATCGTCCAGACTTCATCCTGACGCTCGAGGAGCCCCCTGCATACCGACCCAAAGCCCCACCCGGCGGTCTCCATAAGCCCGCGCTCGAAAACACTGCAACCTGCTGGTCGCGTTTGGCGCCGCACTCGATGAGCGTGTTGAGGCGCTCCAGCTCCATCGAGACTGACTGGAGCAGGGTATCAGGCTCGCCTTCCCTCCGGCGCGGCATCACGAATATGTGGATGTCGCTTTTACGGATCAGCAACTCGCTCGCCTCCCGGTCTCGGACCGGTGAGCGCTGCCCCGGTGTGACGGTATCGAGATCCTCTGATATGCGGGCACTGTATCCAAGGGACGGGTCCCGGAGATAGTCCCGCAGCAGAAGGAGATCCTGTTTCCTCTCCCGGTAAAACGAGCCGTAGATCGCTATTGGAGTCTGTTCCTTAACGGCCGCAACCCGGGCAAGCCGGTACGCAACCTCGTGAGGAGACAGCACCGGGGGAGGGTCCATACTTCTGGATATCGCGGCCGCGGCGTTAAAGATGTCAGGTTATACTTTGTTAACTGAACTCCCGATAATATTCATATAAGTTAGCAATCTATAACCAATGTGGAGGAGGATGAGAGTGAGATGCATCAACCTGGGGATTGCCGGCCGTTATCTCGGCATGGTCCCCCTCGAAGTCCGCGAGGCGGTCAGTGCGCTTTCCGACGACCTGCGGTGGGCGGTGTATATCGCTCTGGCGACGGAGGGGGAGAAATACTTCACCGAACTGAAGGAGGAGTTCGGTGCAAACCCAAACACCATGACCACTGCTCTGAAGGGCCTGGTAGGCGGGGGTCTGGTCGTCCGGCAGGTCCGGACGGGTGATATCGGCGACCGCCGGAAGATCTATTACGCGCTGACGCCTGCAGGGATACGGCTCTTCGCAGCACTCTACGATGTCGCGCTGCCTTCCCGCCGGCTCACCCGGGACCCGGAACTCAGCAGGGTCGACCTGGCCGGAACTGCCCGCGGAGCGGTGGCGGAGTCCACCGCCGGGGTGAGAGGGCGCTACGACCACTACGATTCTGTGCCGCGCCCGGGCGCGGAGAGGTGCTGAATGCCGCCGCATGGGGACGATGCGCAGGTTCCCGGGCCAAAGTATGTTCTCGGCAAGGCAGAGAAGTTTCAGTCGGCCTATGCCACGGGCGCGTATGGGGGCATTGACAGCAGCGACGCGCATATCATCTTCTACGCCGACCGGATCGACCCGGAGATCGACGAAAACACCGGGGAGATGAGGGTCGGGAAGATCGCAAGAGACCTCATCGTCGATATCAGGATGACGCCCGCGGAGTTCATAGCCCTCGCCGCCTGGATGAACCGGCACGTCGAGCAGTTCAAGGAACGGACGGACGGGTCGGAGACCGGCCCCTCCTGACACTGCGCGGCCCTGCCCCACCCCCGCCCGGCCCCCGAGAAATAGTTCCTCAACCGCCCGGCCCGGGAGGGAAAACTTGTTCTATCTACCTGTGGTATTGTAAGGTGAATGGAGAGTGGGACTCGGGAGAAAGCCCGGAATGTACTGAAGCGTATTCTGATAGCGGCCTCCTACAGCGTGGAGGAGGTCGACGACCCGCAGGTTTTCTCCGCAATCGGGAACGGAGACGCCCTGGTGGTTCTCTGCTCCGATGACCCGGAGACGATCAGGAAGTTTGATTCGATGAACTACCGCCTGCGCACCGGTGATGACGACCTGGTCTGCAGGAAACTCCTCTTCACCCTCGATCCCTCTGTGCAGACGGAGGACTGCATCCGGTGGGGCGCCGATGAGTTCGTCCGCTACGCAGGCAGGGCTGCGCTTGCGGAGGTGCTCGGGCAGACCCTGGTTCTGGATCTCGGCCGGCCGGTGCAGGTCCTCCGGGACGAGCCGGCAGAGGCCGCCCCTGTGGCGGAGGAGGAAGAGCCGGAGATGGGGCCGGAACTGCCCCACCTCCCCCTCCAGGTCACCGAGAAGCGTGCCTGCGGCATCGCCGGACTGCACGGGTCGGCGAAGTGCCGGTTCATCCCGTACTGGAGTTACCACTACGTGAGCACCGGCGAGCGCGAGGTGAAGGACCGGCTGGTCTCCTTCGACGCCGAGGGAGCCGGGGCCATCAACGCCATCAACGGCATGAAGATGGAACTCGACCCCGGCACCATCGAGCGCGGGCCGGTTCCGTTCGGCTCCGAGGTCGTGCCCGCCCGGCTCGTGCGGGAGGACGTCGAGGGGCAGCTCGTGCGGGATGTCGTCGACCGGCTCACCCAGCGGGTACGGTTCCGCTACGAGAAGGGCGACGCCATCTTCTACGAGGAGAAGACCCTCAAACCCGACCGGAACAACATCAGAGTCGACCTCGAGATCGTCTACGTGCCGGTCTGGCAGGTGAGGGGCGGGAGCAGGATCGTTGAGGTCAACGCGTTCACGGGCGAGGTTCTCTCGATACCGATGGACGAGGGCGTCGAGCTCCTGTAGGTGACCATGTTCATCGTCATCGGCGGCGGGCCTGCGGGAAGGATAGGGGCGATGCGCCTCGCGCAGGCCGGAGCGGAGGTCCGGCTCATCGAGAAGCACAAGATCGGCGGACAGTGCCTGCACGACCGGTGCATGTCAATCTGCGCTCTAAACGACGTCGCCCGGCTCGTCGAGTATGCCCGGACCCAGAAGGACCTCGGTATCCTCGACTCGGTCCCGGCCGTCTCCTACCCGGCGGTCAAACGGAGGATGCGCGAGGTCCAGGAGAAACTCTCCTCGGTCCTCGACGCCGAGACCCGCCGGGCGGGGGTCGAGGTCATCTACGGTGCCGAAGGCCGGCTGGAGGGAACCCGGGTCTATGTCGACGACGAGGAGGTCCGGGCCGATGCGGTCCTCGCGGCCACCGGGTCGCGGGCGGCCGTCCCTGATATCCCCGGGAACGGCCTCTCCGGCGTCTACACCTACCAGACGCTCCATGCGATGGACGACCTCCCACGGCGCATGGTCATAGTCGGCGGCGGGGTGGTGGCGGCGGAGTTCGCCCACATATTCCATGCCTTCGGGTCAGAAGTCCAGATCATCGCCCGGCACGGGCTGCTCCGGGACCTCGACGATAAGGTACGCTCCGCCGCGCTCCGCGACCTCGCCGGGGTCGGCATCCGCGAGCAGAGTGTCGTCACCGGCATCGAGGGCGGCGGACGAGTCCGGTCGGTCCTGCTCGCCGGCGGCGAGGAACTGACGGCCGATGCTGTCCTGCTCGCCACCGGGCTTGTCCCGCGGTCGGAGCCGCTCCAGGGCCTCCGGAAAGGACCGGGCGGCGCGGTCATCGTGGACCGGCAGATGCGCACCAGCGTCGCCGGCGTCTACGCCGCAGGCGACGTCATCGGCCCGCCCTACCTCACCCCCGCGGCCCGCCGGGAGGGCGTGGTGGCGGCCGAGAATATCCTCGGCCACCCTACAATCATGGACTATACGGGCATCCCGCAGGCGATGAGCCTCCGCTACGACTACGCCTTTGCTACAGCCAGAGCCGACGACGGGTGCGTCACCCTCTCGGCGCCGGCTCCCGCGGGCCCCGGCTCGTTCTGGGACGTGGCGGGAGGCTGGGCGGGGCTTGCGCAGGTCCGGGTCGATCCGGAGACCGGCCGGCTCGTCGGGGCCGCCGCCGGTGTTCCGGGCGCATCGACTCTCCTCTCCTACCTTGGCTACCTGATGAAGCGGGGCATCACCGTCGGCGACTTCGACGATATCGTCGAGATTCACCCCTCGACCGACGGCGTCTACGGGCTCGCCCGCTACGCTGCTGATATGCTCAGGCGGCAGAAAAAAGAGTGAGCCGTCCCGGCTAGAGCCGCCGGAACATCTGCCCGAACTTCGGTATGAAATCTTTTTTCCGGGACATGACGCCCTCAAGCCGGACGGGCTGGTTCCGCAGGTCCAGTTTGGTGATGCAGGCCTCGTCCCCGGCGGCGAAAAGGTCGCTCGCGTTCGCAAAGACGTTGGTAAAGAGAGCAAAGAAGCAGTCGACCCCCATCGTCGTCCGCAGGTGCTCGAGTTCGGCGCGGATCTCGTCGGCATGGGTCTCTGCGAACTCAAACGACGATGCCATCACCTGCGAGACCATGATGCTCCGTCCGAAGAGGTTGTAACGCTTCATGTCCCGGGTGAGGAGCTCCTCTTTTGGGAGGGCGTCGAGGTCCATGCCCTTCCGGATCAACTCCGGCCCGAACTCAGCCGGGTCGACCCCGGTGATCTCCGCAAGGTAGTCCGCCGCCCGGATATCCACGGGCGTGGTCGTCGAGAGTTTCATCACCATCGTGTCCGAGAGGATTCCCGCAAGGAGGAGGCCGGCGGTCGATGGCGAGGGCTCCACGGAGGCCTCGATAAACTTGTTCGTGACGATCGTCGAGGTCGACCCCAGGGGGTCGTTGAGGAACTTCACCGGTTTGAGGGTGGATATCGCGCCGAGGCGGTGGTGGTCGATGATCTCGAGAATATCCGCCTGCTCGATCCCGTCCACGGCCTGGGAGTACTCGTTGTGGTCGAGGAGGATCACCGCTTTCTGGACGTCCTGCATCAGTGTCGTCCGGGATATGAGCCCGATGTGCTGCCGCCCCTCCCCGATGACGCAGGCCGTCCTGAACTTGGAGTTCGAGACGACCCCTTTTGCATACTCGAGCGAGTCCTCGAGCCGCACCGTGGGGACATCGGTCTCCATGATCATGCTCGCCGGCAGGGAGAGGCTGATCATCTTGCCCACACTGAACGCGTCGAGCGTCGTCGCGAGCACTGAGGCACCCCGCGTCCGTGCGGCGGCGATAACCCGCTCGCCCACCGGGGCCCCCTCGGCGATGATGAGCGCGGCGACCCCCGCCGATATCAGGGCGAGCTGCGCCGGCTCGTTGTCCCCGACGATGGCGATGTCGTCCGGCGTCATCCGGGAGAGAGTGACATGCAGGGCGTCGATGACCGTGTAGACCCGGCCTTCCCCGAGCGTCTCGTGCGCCGGCACGACTGTCCGGGCATCGAGGATACGGGCAAGGGTCTCAAGCGGCATCGGTATGAGCGAGAGCTGTTCCCGGGGGTTCTTCCGGACGTAGGCCCGGGCGAGGCCGTACTCGCTGACGAGGCCGACCAGGGTCTCCTCCTCGTCTGTGATCGGTATGTTCCGCATGTCGTAAGTATCCATCAGGGCGGCGACGTCGACCGTAGGGACGTCCTGCCGGGCGCTCCGGGTATCGAGCGGTATATCGGATACGCTGGGCTCGACGCTTGCTATGTAGACCGGTGCTTCGGCGTTGAACGTCTCAAGTGCAAACCGGGTCTCCACGCTCACTTCCCCGCACCGGGCGGGGATGTACTTCCCCGGCTCGGTGTGGTTGCGGAGTTCAGCGTAGCCGATGACACTGCAGATGCTGTCGGTGTCGGGCTGCCTGTGGCCGATGATGTAGATGTTGTTCAGTCCCATTCTCTCCTCGGATCCCGTGCGGGTGGCGTTCCCGCCCGCCGCAGGTGCCCTGGTTGGGCAGGATTCTCTCTTAGGGATATGACTCTCTGGCATCAAAGGTCTTATGCCAGACCACTGGTCGCGCAGGAGCAATGTTGAAGTAGGGGCTCTCTCCATTCACGTGATGTGGGAACCGATCACACCGGGCTCGTCCCCATCCTGCTCATCGTGGTATGCCTGCTTGTCTCCCCAGTCGTCGCCGGACCGGCGGACGTGGCGGTGACCTCCGTTGCGGTCGACCCCCCGGTCTTGATGCAGGGCGACACCGGCACCGTCACGGTCGTCGTGCAGAACACCGGCCCCATGGTTGTCCCGGTCGCCCGCGCCCGCCTCTACGGTGACGGCGTCGTCCCGGTGAGCGACCCCTATCCCTCGGTCGGGGATATCGGTGCGGGGACCGGGAGGACGTTCTCTTTCGCTGTCCGGGCGGACACCCCCGATGGAACCTATTATCCCCGTTTCTCCCTCGATTTCCGGGAGAACGGGACCCTCCGCTACCCGGTCCCGGTCCGGGTCGACGATACCCCGCTCCGTGCGGCGATGGCCGGGAAACCGGAGACTTTCTCTGCCGGGAGGGAGGCCGATATCACCATCTGGGTCGGTAACCCCCGTCCGAACGCCGCCTCCGGTGTTCAGGTGACCCCGTACGGGGAGGGTTTCGCGGTCACCCCGACCGGCGCGTTCATCGGTAGCCTCGCACCCGACGGCTCCGCAACCGTCCACTTCAACCTGACCCCGGCAAGCGAGACGAACGTCACGTTTGAGGTGACCTGGCGGAACGGGCCGAACACCCATGCCGCAAACCTCACCCTGCCGGTCGCCTTCGGCGAGGATAAGCGGCGGGCGGACCCGGTCGCAAGCAACATTGTGGTAGTCCCGGAGGGGGATATCTACCGGGCGACCGGGGATATCGCGAACGCTGGCCTCGAGTCTGCACGCTCGGTGCTCGTCACCGTCGGCCCGCCCGCGGCCCCCACCGACCCCTACCGGGTCTACGTTGTGGGTACCCTCGACCCCGACGACGTTGCCCCGTTCGAGTTGACGTTCTGGGCCGGTGCAGGCGCGACAGAGGTCCCGCTCATCATCGATTACCGCGACAGCGACGGGAACCCCTCCGCGGTGACCGTGCCTGTCTCGCTTGAGAACCGGACGGCAGAAGGGGGAACGGCCGCCGGGGTTCTGGTCCCGGCCGCAGTCGCTGTAGTGCTGGTAGTCGCCGTCGGCCTGGCGGTCCTCTGGTATATCCGGAGACAGCGGCGATGAACGGCGAGCCCATCATACGGTTCGAGGATGTCAGCAAGGTCTACTCCCTCCCGGCAGGCGCGGTCGTGGCGCTCGACCACGTCTCCCTCACCGTTGACGCGGGCGAGTTCATCGCCGTGATGGGACCGTCGGGCTCGGGGAAGTCGACACTCTTAAACATGATGGGCTGTCTCGACGTCCCGACTTCCGGGAAGATCTACCTCTCCGGGAAGGAGATCTCCGGTATGAGCGACGACGACCTCACCCGGCTCCGGCGGGACCACATCGGGTTCATCTTCCAGCAGTTCAACCTCATCCCGCTCCTCTCGGCGGTCGAGAACGTCGAGTTTCCTGTCATCCTCACCGCCGGCCGGGAGGAGAGCCGGCGGCGTGCAACCGAGGTTTTGCGGGCGATGCACCTCGACGACGCCCTCTTCTCCCATAAGCCGGGCGAACTCTCCGGGGGCGAGCAGCAGCGGGTAGCGATCGCCCGGGCGCTCGCAAACGATCCCGATCTCCTCCTCTGCGACGAACCGACCGGCAACCTGGACACAAAGACCGGCACTGCCATCATGGACCTCCTCGCGGCCGAGAACCGCCGGGGAAAGACAATCGTCATGGTCACCCACGACCCCCGGGTCGCCGGATATGCCCGCCGCCGGATCCAGATCGTGGACGGGAGGCTGGTATGATCTTCCTCTCCTTCGCGGTCCGGAACCTCCGGCGCCACTGGTTTCGGTCGCTCCTCTCGGTCATCGGGATCGTCATCGGTGTCGCCGCCATAGCGTCGCTCGGGATCATGGGTAACAGCATCAACCTCCTCGCCGCAAACCTCATCAGCAACGTTGGGGACACCATCGTGGTCACCCCGCATACCGCCGTCGGCGGCACGTTCGCCGGCGACCCCCGGACGGCCGTGGACGCGACCCTCTCCTCCCGGCAGGTTGACGAGATTCGGCGGGCGGCAAGTCCGAACCGGGTGATACCCGTGCTGCAGGGGGCAGACGAGGTGGAGTTCGGCCGCGGCGAGAGCGGGTATGCCCAGATCATCGGGCTTGATCCTGAGGATATACCCATCCTGCTCGACGTTGCGGCCGGAGAGTACCGGGAGAACCAGCCCGGCGCTCTCGTCGGGACCAACCTTGCCCGGGAGTACGACCTGGCCCCTGGCTCGCGGATCACCATCGGCGGGACAGACCTCCGGGTGGCCGGTGTCCTCGCGGAACGCGGGTTTGCCGTCGATATCAACCCCGATTATGCCATCGTTGTCACGGAGGACTGGTATACCGGCCACTTCGGCACCAGGAGCGGGAACGGCTACGCGATAGCCATCATCCGGGTCGGTGATATCGGGGAGATTGACGCGGTGAAGGAAGCGGTGGAGACCCAACTCAACCGGCGCGAAGATGTGGTGGATATCATCGATTCCCGGGATGTGCTCGGGCAGTACCAGGAGATCTACGCTCAGATCACGGTCTTCCTCATCGAAATTGGGGGGATCTCCCTCCTTGTCGCCGTCGTCAACATCCTCAACGTCATGTACATAGCCGTGACGGAACGGGTCTCCGAGATCGGGATCATGCGGAGTATCGGCGTCCTCAGGCGCGACATCCTGAAGATCTTCCTCTACGAGGCCGCGATCCTGGGGGCCACGGGGAGCGCCGTCGGCGGGGCGATCAGCGCGGTCGCCGGCTATGCCGCGAGCGTCGCTGCCGTCGAGGTCTTCACGGCCGGGACCACGTTCGGGGAGGGTTTCGCGGTCTTCAACCCGGCCGCCGTGGGGTTCATCGTCTTCGGTATGGTGTTCGGCATAGGGACAAGCATCCTCGCCGGGCTCTACCCGGCCTGGAAGGCCGCGCACCTCCTCCCGGTGGAGGCGATGCGCCATGCGTGACCCGGAGGGGCGCCGTGATCCTCATTGACCTCGCGGTCAGGAACCTCCGGCGGCATGCAGTCCGGTCGGTTCTCGCCCTGGTCGGGATCGTCATCGGGGTCATCGCTCTCGCGTCGCTCGGGATCCTCGGCGCCAGCCTCTCGCTGCTCATCGGGGGCCTGGTCTCGGACGTGAGCGACACCATCCTCGTCACCCCTCATGTTGCGGCATCGAGCGGCGACCCCTTCGACCCCAGGACTGCCCTCGCTTCAAGCCTCTCCGATAAGGATGTGGCGCTCATCGAGAAGGCCGCCGGGCAGAACCGCGTGATCCCGATGATCCGGACGTCCAAACGGTTCCGGGCGGATGACGCCAGCGGCTACGTAACCGTCTACGCGCTCCGGGCCGACGACATACCCTCCTTGCTCGCGAAAGAAGCGGGGCGTTACCCGGCACCCGCATCGCCGGGGGTGATGGTGGGCTCGCTCCTCGCCGACGAGTTCGACCTCCACGTGGGAAGCCGCATCGAGTTCGGCAACGAGAGCGTCCGCGTGACCGGGATCGCCGCCGAACGGGGCATGGGGATCGATATCTACCCTGATTACGCCGTCATCGTCACTGAGGACCGGTATGCCGGGCAGAACTACGGCATGGTCGTTGTGAAGGTGCGGGACTCCGCCGATATTGGGGAGGTGAAGGCCGCCATCGACGGCCAGGTCAACCGCAGGAAGGAGAAGGTGGATGTCCTGGATTCGCGCGAAGTCCTGCAGATCTACTATGAGACCCGGGACGCCATATCCTTCTTCCTGCTCGGCATCGGCGCGGTATCCCTCGCTGTCGCGAGCGTCTCGATTCTCAACGTCATGATCATATCTGTCGCGGAGCGGAGACGTGAGATCGGGCTGATGCGGAGCATCGGGGCGCAGAGGCACGAGGTTCTCGTCATGTTTCTCTACGAGAGCCTGGCCCTCGGCGTTGCCGGGAGCATCACTGGCGGGGTTGCCAGCGCTCTTGTGGGCTACTACGCGGCCGCCGCCGCATCGGAATTCTTCGGCGGGTTCGGAGCCCCGGGCGGCCCGGCGGCTCCCGGCGCCGTGGTCGCCGGCTACATCATCGTCGGTATGGCGTTCGGCATCGTTGCAAGCGTCCTCGCCGGGCTCTACCCGGCATGGAAGGCGGCAACCCTGAACCCGATCGAGGCGCTCCGTTACGAGTGAGATTCTCCCGGGATCCCGGGTGCTGGATTTATATACCTGGGCCGGTATGGGGGATCCGGTGAAGACGATGCTCTTTGTCCTGTGGTATAAGTTTGAACCTGAGCACACCCATCAGGTCCTGGAACTCTGGAAGTACTTCCAGTTCCCCTCCGATGTGAAGGTCCATCACCGCTACCTCCTTATCGGGAGGCATATGTCGGTTGCCATCTTTGAAGCCCCGGATGAGCGTTCTATCCTGAAGATCACCGCGCCATTCAGCTCCTATGGGGTTGCCCACGTTGCGCCGGCGATGTCGATAGAAGAGGCGATCAAGGCGGTCTGACCTGGAAACTCCCTCTTTTGCGGCCGATCACCGGTCCCGGAGAAACTCTTGTCCGCGATCCGCTCCATCCGGGAGCGGCGATCTTCTTCGATTTCGCCCGGCGTCGTGATTGTAGTGACGTTCCATGCCGGAGCGGCAGGTCGCCGCGATCGGGCGTGCCGCCGGTGCCAGCAGGGTGACCCCCGTCATCCTGGGCGGAGACCGGATCGCGGTGGGGATATGCTCTCGGTCTCGGGCGGCCGGACTTCCTCTTCGTCCCCTCAAGCCTTATCTACATCATCCGGGATGAACTTCGGTGCCGCGATGAGCGTCGAGAGCGGTATCTACCCGGCATGGAAGGCAGCAAACTTAAACCCCATCGAGGCGCTCCGCCACGAGTGAAGGGGCTGGACCACCGCGCGGTCCCCCCGCGGGGATGCGGTTCCCCGATCCGGCCCGGGCGGGGCCCATCCGCCGGCCGGTGCTGGGGCTCTCGCGGAACGCGGTCGATTCCCCTGAATCGGCTGAAAGAGCCCGGCAGTGGGCACGACCGCCGGATGTTCCCGGTCTCTCCCCGCGGAAGTCTTTGCGTAATTTCATAGTTCAAGAGACCGGAAACTCTATGAGCACTTGTAGGATGATAGACTTCCCTGTCAGGAAGTGCTCCGGCCCATCCGGTCCTCAATACGATAGCAATACCCAAGTTGCGTGAAACGAATGTTACAGATGATTACGTGGCTCGACAAAAACTTCAGCTCGCTTCAGCCGACGCGGGCGATCATCATGAGAGCGCTGCGCCACTTGCGCCCCGCGGATCGAAAAAAACTCTTCTCCGAGGATATTCCTGAGATGCGAACCGCCGAAGGGCGGTGGTTTGAGGCGATCGTCTACGAGATGATCCTTGATCTCTCGCTTGAGACCGACCTCATCCTCTCTATCGTGGCCCGGGGGGCCGACGGTCCCGGGAGGGTCCAGCGTGCGCAACTCGGCCAGAACGGGCTCTTCTACTCAAACATCGGGGACATCAAGGTTCGGGGAAACGGCCAGGACCTCGCCGAGGTCGACATGATGCTCGTCGACCATACCGGGGCGCTGACGTTTGGCGAGATCATCACCTCTCCTGCTGACTTAAAAGAGTTTGAAGCAGAGATCCGCTACAAGAAACAGCTCCTTGGTTACCTCTACGGGCAGCCGACCGTGCCGTTCCTCCTCATCTCCTCGGTCGACATCTCCCGGACAGCCGTCGTCCGCCGCCTCCTCAGGGAGCCCGACAACGTCCTCCTCACCACCCCCACCTGCGAGGACTTAAAGGCCCTGATCCGCCCCCGGGACCTGAAGCGGAGCCCACCCCGCCAGATCCGGCACGAGAAACTGATATCGATCCGGGATATCGCCCCCCGGCGACCGTTCGACTACAAGAAACTGCACGACGAGCGGCTACAGAGCATCGTCGCCGCCGTCACGACTGGCCGTGGCGTCGGGGAACTCGGCACCCCGGATGAGATCCCGCCGATCGTGAAGAAGGTTCTCTTCGGCGGGCTCTACCCTTCCGCCGTCCGGATGCTTGACGCCCGGTACCCCATCCGTATCAAAGGGAAGACCTATGACCCGGACGCGATCCAGAAGCAGTTCTCGAAGGTCATACTGGCCGTGAACATACCGGAGTACCGGCCGATCATCTACCTCCGGGCAAGGAATAAGAAAGAGTATCTCAAGATGGTGCCCAGCCGGACGGGCGGGTTCAAGTTCGAGAGCCGGCGGACGCCTCACATGGCCGGGTTCTTCCTCTGGCTCGAGTCCGTCCGGCCGTCGCTCGGGGCCGAACTGGCGCGGGAACTCCTCGATGCGTTTCCCGCAGTTCACGTTTCCGAAGCGGCGGCGACGGGGAAACCGTAACGTACCTATGGGGCCGGGACGCATATGTGCCCATGATTTTGCTGTGTGGTGATCCAGGATGGACCTGGTAACTGAACTTATCGGGTTTTTGGGGTTCAGCCTGATCGCGGTCGCGTCGATCATCGCGGTGATGAATCCCGCCTCCACGATCGCCGTCTACACGGCGCTCACTGAGGGGATGAGCGGGAGCGAACGCAAGAAGGTCATCTATACCTCTATGAAGATAGCCTTCATTGTGCTCGCCTTCTTCGCCCTTACCGGGCAGTTGATCTTCTCGATCTTCAACATAACCGTTCCGGCATTCCAGATCGCAGGCGGTATCCTCTTAATCAGCGTGGCGACCGGGATGCTCAGCACAAAGGGCGAGGCGTACTCAGCAGCGGATCTGGAGAACATCGCCGTCGTCCCGCTGGCCTTCCCGCTCTCATGCGGCCCGGGGACGATCACGACGGTGATCCTGCTCGCCTCGGGTCCGGAGGGTATCTGGAGCGTGGTCGCTGTCTTTCTCGGGATCATCGTAGCTCTCGCCGTTTCCTATGTCGGAATGCTCTATGGACCCAGGATCTTCTCCCTCATCGGGGAAGGCGGGCTGCGGGTCGTCCCGAAGCTGATGGCAATCATCGTCCTCGCGATCGCCATCCAGTTCATCATTAACGGGACCGCGGCAGCGATGCCCCAACTGCTCGCGAACCTTGACCTAACCTGGCTCGTATGACCGATATCCAGATCGCGCTTATCCGGGCGCTCCAGGAACAGGCGGCGTGGCTTGAGGCCCCGGCGCAGTTCTTCTCGTTCCTCGGACAGCCGGAGTTCTACCTGCTCGTCATTCCGGCCCTCTACTGGTGCTGGAACCCGCGCCTTGGTCTCCGCCTCGGTCTCCTCATGGGGATATCAGGCGGGATCAACGAGGCTCTCAAAGTCGCGTTCCACCTTCCCCGCCCCTACTGGGTCAGCCCGGAGGTCCGGGCGCTCGGGAGTTACCCGTCGTTCGGACTGCCATCGGCGCACGCCCAGGGAGCGGTGACGTTCTGGGGGCTGATCGCCGCCGACGCCCGGCGCAGGTGGGTCTTGCTCGTTGCGGTCGCTCTGATCTTCCTCGTTGGCGTATCGCGCGTTGTTCTTGGGGTCCACTTCCCGATCGATGTCATTGCGGGCTGGGCATTCGGCGCCGTCATCCTCCTCGGGTTCCTCGCCTTCGAGGGGCCGGTGGGCCGCCGGGTCGCCGCCCTCCCTCTTTCCCGGCAGGTACTCGTCGCGTTCGTGGGTTCTCTCGCCCTGGCGCTGGTCTCCACATCCGCTCTCATGGCCCTCGGGGACTGGCAGGTCCCGGCGTCCTGGGCGGCAGGAGCCCTCGAGCGGTCGGGGCAGCCGATACACCCGCTCGACCTCCGCGACGCCGTGACGGCGTCGGGGCTCTTCTTCGGGTTCGCGGCCGGGGCTGCCGCAGAACATCACCGGGGAAGCATGTGCGCTGTCGGGAAGGGATCCGTCCGCCTCCTCCGCTACGCCTTCGGGATCGCCGTGACGGGGGGAATCTGGTTCGGGATCGGGTTCCTCATCCCACCCGACCCCGCTTTCGCCGCCTACGCCCTCCAGTATCTCCGGGCTGTCGCTGCCGGTGTCTGGGTCTCGTTCGGCGCCCCGGCGGTCTTTGCTCGCCTGAACCTGGCGTTCCGTGCCTGAAGGAGCCTTCTTTCCATACTCTTTTTAACTCTTCAGGCCCATTTCTCTCTATGCTCGCAGAGGGGATCGCTCTTGGCTGGGTGCTGATCGTGCTCGGGGCAGTGCTGCTCCTGGTTGAGGTCTACCAGCCCGGGTTCTTCATCGCCGTCCCCGCTACGGTCCTGATCATCCTCGGGGTTCTCCTCCTCCTCGGCGTCGATATCCTCAGTTCTCCCACGGGTCTCATCGTCGGGGTTCTGGCGGCAATCGGTGCGGCCTCGGTCACGGTCTGGCTCTACGGGCGTCTCACGCCCGAGAAGAGGCCGCCGACGACCCTCTCCCGGGATTCGCTCGTCGGTCTCGAGGGGACGGTGGTCACGCCGGTCGATGCGGTGACGATCGCGGGGAAGGTGAGGCTTGGCAGCATGGAATGGAGCGCCCGTTCCGAGTCCGGGAGTATACCGGCCGGAAGAAGGGTTGTTGTCGTCCACTCCGAGGGAGTGCATATTGTTGTGAAGGAGGTTGTGTGAAGTGCTTCCGATAGGGTCGATTCCGTGGACCGGGTTAATTACTGTATTTCTTATCATTGTTATCGTCATCATCTTCGCCCGTGGCGTGGTGATCGTGCAGCCGTACGAGCAGGGGCTCCAGATACGTCTGGGGCAGTACATCGGGAGGATGAACCCCGGGTTCCGGTGGGTGGTCCCGCTGATCACGGTCGTCAAGAAACTCGACCTCCGGACAGAGGTGATGGACGTCCCGCGGCAGGAGGTGATCACGAAGGATAACTCCCCGACGAACGTGGACGCGATCGTCTACGTCCGGGTGATCGACCCCGAGAAAGCCTTCTTTGAGGTGATGAATTACCGGGCGGCGACGGTGGCGCTCGCCCAGACGAGCCTGCGCGGGATCATCGGCGACATGGAGCTCGACGAGGTCCTCTACAACCGGGACGTCATCAACGCGCGTCTCCGTGATATCCTGGACCGGGAGACCGACGCCTGGGGCGTGAAGGTCGAGCGGGTGGAGATCAAGGAGGTCGACCCGGCCAGTGCGGTCAAGCAGGCGATGACCGAGCAGACCGCGGCCGAGCGGGAGCGGCGTGCCGCGATCCTCCGGGCGGACGGCGAGAAGCGGGCGGCGATCCTCAAGGCGGAGGGGAACCGGCAGAGCATCATCCTCGAGGCCGAGGGTGAGCGGCAGAGCAAGATCCTGCGGGCGGAGGGTGAACGGTTATCAAGGATCCTGCAGGCCCAGGGCGAGGCGCAGGGGCTGCGCATCCTCTCGGTCGGCGCCCGGCCGCTGGACCGCCGGGCGATCACGGTCCTCTCGCTCGACGCCCTGAAGAAGATGGCCGAAGGCCAGGCGACGAAGATCATATTCCCGTTCGAGCTCTCGAGCATCGTCAAGCAGGCCGCCGAGTACCTCGGCGCCCCGGTCGAGGCCCCGGATGTTCCCGAAGGCACGGAACTGCCGCCGGAGGATATCCTCGGGGAGATCCCGGGTCCGGAGGCACTCAGGGCCGCGGAAGAGGCTGCAAAGAGCATCGAGACCGATATCGACGTGGAGATACAGAAAAAGGCACGGGACCTGAAGATCGGGAAGGACGAGGAGCTGTAAGCCGTAGATCGGGGTAGTGCTCCATCATAGAACTGATAATCGATCTCGGTGGATCCGACCGAAAATTTCCGTTATCGGGCTCTGGTAACGCCCACCCTCTTCCGGTTGTCGTTCATCCCTGACGAGATTGGTGCCGGACCCGGCCTGTCCCTGAGTTCGACCTTTTCTCGCAAGCATGTCCTCATGCTGTGGACCGTGGTGGCTATCGCCATGGGGGTGGGGCTGATGGGGAGGGGTCTTCCCCTCCCCTGTCTCCAACGCGTAAAGATCCGTGCCTGTCATCAACCCCATCCCGCCCGCGCTTCACGCTCCTCCCCCGCCCCAAGGGCGGGGGTAGTCATGGCGATACCCCCGGGAAAGCCGTGCCCCGGATTGCATGCAAGCGGGAACACCGGGATGGGATCGCAGATGACCAGTTGTTTCGTAGGGCACTACCGACGGTATAAGCACGGAGTATACAGTTGCCGAACCTGGACCCACTTCCGTGGAAAGGAGGACGAACCCGGAGATCCCGCGCGCATCGGCGCGGGGTAACTCACGGATCGCGCCTGCCCCCTCCTGCCGGAAGGGGGTGACGGCGTCTCCCCGACCGCGCGGTGAGTCTGCGAGGGAGAAACTCCGGTGCAGTTATGTTATCAGGATATCAATCATAGAAGCAGTGGCATGAGCTCCAGACCATTTCACCCGCCGGGAACGCTCCCCATCGTTGCTGAGAGATCGTTTTTCATCAATAAAACCGGCCAGGATCGGCCGCTGGAGGAGTACGTGCCGGCCGAGATCCTTGAGGTAGCGGAGAGCGAGGGACAGCGTGCCATCCCGAAGATAGCAAAGAACCTCTCGCTGATGAAAGAGATTGAAGCGATATCCGGCAATCTTCCGACACATCACCGTTTCATAAACGGAGATAGCCGCAATCTCGCGTTTCTCCCTGATGAGAGCGTCCACCTGGTCGTGACGTCGCCTCCCTACTGGACCCTGAAAAAATACCCCGAGAAGGACGAACAGCTCGGGCAGATTGAGGACTACGAGATCTTCCTGGAAGAACTCGACAGGGTCTGGAGGCACATCTACAGGGTTCTTGTCCCCGGGGGCCGCCTGGTCGTCGTTGTCGGTGATGTCTGCCTGCCCCGGCGTGAGGCCGGGCGTCATGTTGTCATGCCTCTCCACGCCAGTATTCAGGAGCACTGCCGGAAGATTGGATTTGATAACCTGGCGCCGATCATCTGGTACAAGATCGCCAACGCCTGCTTTGAGGCAGATTCGCCGGGGTCGTTCCTGGGCAAACCTTACGAACCCAACGGGATCGTCAAGAACGATATCGAGTACATCCTCTTCCAGAGAAAATCCGGCGGTTACCGGAAACCCACGCTTGAAGCACGGTTGCTCTCGGTCATATCGGAGGAGAACCAGAAGGCGTGGTTCCGCCAGGTCTGGGACCTTAAGGGAGCATCGACAAAAGAGCACCCTGCACCTTATCCCCTGGATCTGGCCGAGAGACTTGTGCGGATGTTCTCCTTCGTGGGCGACACCGTCCTCGACCCCTTCGGCGGCACGGGAACGACCGCCCTCGCTGCTGCGCGGTGGGGCAGAAACAGCATCAGCGTCGAGATCGAAGAAAAATATTTCCTCATGGAGATTGAACGGTTTACTCATCAGGCTAAACAGTCCCGATTGTTCTGATGGAGGTAGACCTATGGTGAGTGATAGGATATTCCGGGAGATTTCCCGTGACGACTATTTTTCTTGTGCGGTACGGTATTTCTGGGACAAAAGGGCGTCGCAGGCAGCGGATCAGAACAACCGGGGTGTGAAAGACCAGGGTTTTCGTTCGGAAGCGACGGGCGGGAAGCACATGGACCGGTTCTTCTCGCTCATCCGGGATCTGCTGGTGGATATCGGGGTGCCTGAGAACGATATCTGCACACGGAAGAGGTCTCTCGACCTTCCGGGGTACTTCCGGGCGGAGAAGCAGTGGGACCTTATTGTCATCAAACACTGCCCTGATGGAAAGAAGGAACTGGTTGCCGTCCTTGAACTGAAGTCCCAGAAGGGGCCGTCGTTCGGGAACAACATCAATAACCGGACTGAGGAGGTTTTAGGGAGTGCGTATGATCTCTGGACCGCCTACCGGGAGGGAGCCTTCAAAACATCGCCGTCACCCTGGCTTGGGTATATGCTCCTGCTGGAAGACTCTGAGAGATCGCGAAAGAGCGTGAGGAACAACGAGCCTCACTTTGAGGTCTTTCCTGAGTTTAAGGACGCCTCCTATATCGAACGCTATCACCAGACCTGCCTTAAGTTAGTCCGGGAAAGGGTCTACTCCGAGGTCTGCTATCTGCTTGCGAAGGAAGAGAATAAGGCGAAACCGCGGAACTATTCCGAACCGGATGAGGTATTATCGGGGTACCGGTTCCTGCGATCCTTATGCTCGCACCTGAACAATTTTTACGAAATAGCGTAACCCCGGCCCTGACCCATCGTCAGCGGTGGTTGACACTCTCCCCGGGCTAAAGCCTGGAGATTCTTGCTTCGTTGACCGGAACTTGCACCACCAGGATTGGTGGTGTAGTGGTTCTGATCTCCACAAGCGTAGATTCGGGTGTGCCCCACCCTACGGCTGCTCGTTTCAGAATATTCTGTGCGGCGTTCAGATCTCGCGGGACGGTATACCCGCAGACCGGACAACAATGGGTCCGCTGCCAGAGGTCTTTCTTTTCGCGGTGCCCGCAGAGGAAACAGTCCTGGGTCGTATAGGCCGGATCTATGAGGTGGACATACGTACCAGCATTCGCAGCTTTGTAGCGTATGAACTCCCGGGCCTTGTACCACGCGGCATCGAGAATAGATTTAGATCTGCCGCGGAGTTTCGCCTCCAGCGACTCAACCATCGGCCTGATGTCCAGGTGTTCCAGGGCGATGTGGTCATAATTGTCAACATAGTACCGGCTCCACTTGTGCAGGAAGTCGTCCCTCCGGTTCTCGACCCGCTCGTGGATCCGGGCAACCGTGACCCGCTGCTTGCGGCGGTTCCTGCTGCCCTTCACTGCCCGGGACAACTTTCGCTGAGCCCTGCGGAGCCGCTTCGCCGACTTCCTGACGTTGTGCGGGTGC
>JALNXI010000187.1 GCA_023230425.1 Methanoculleus sp.
TCAAGCGCCCTGAGCGCATCGCGCCCGAAGACCGCGACGGCATCGGCGGCGGCGACCCGGACGCCGTGGTACCTGTCGCTGAAGAGGTGTATGAGCGGCCGGATCGAGCGACGGTCGCCTATACATCCGAGCGCGCGGGCAGCGGCAATCCGCACGTCTTCTCTCGTATCGCCAGAGAGCAGGACCAGCGCTTCGACGGCAGCCCCGTCCCCGATCTCGCCGAGTCCCTCTGCGGCGGCGATGCGGACCCCGTAATGAGGGTCTTTGAGCGCTTCGATGAGATACCCGATCGCCTCCTTCCCCATGCTCTGCAGCGCGGCAACCGCCGCAGCCCTGATGTTCTCGTCGCCGCTCCTGAGCGCTTCAAGGCACCGTTCCAGCGGCGTCTTCTCGGGGACCGGCTCAGCAACTTCGGGCTCCGGCGTCTCCCGGGGTAGTTCCGGGATCTCCAGTTCCTGCAGCCGCGGCTCCTCGCGAACGGGTTCCTCCTCCACCTGCTCCTCTGCTGTATCGGCGATCGCATCTTCGAACTCGAGCGGGATGAGTTGCTCGAGCGTGATCGACTCCGCCGGGGCTGCCGTCTCCGTTCTGAGCCGGGCCTTGACCTGCGCCCACGCCTCTTCCGCCTGCCGGCTCTCCTTGAGAAGGTCTTCGAGGCTTACGGCTTTTTCGGCCTGCACGGCGGGCTTCTCCGGGCCGTCAGGGGCGGGAGCCTCCTCTTTTTGGGGCGCCGGGGGAGGTTGGGGCGGCATGCTCCGGGCATACCCCGGTCGTCCGAACTGCTTATCGAACCGTCTCTGTATGGCAAGCCCTTCTTTGAGTTCCTCCTCGTACCGGGAGGATTCCTTTGGTGCAGGCTGGTTCCGGGACGCCTCCACCTGACACCGCCGGATGTACTCGAGGGCGGTCTGCGCCCGCTGTTGTCGCGCGGGATTCTTTGATGCGGCTTCCGCGTTCAGGGCGCCGAGTGCAGGCTGCCCCAGTTGCCGCAACGCTTCGCTCGCACCGGTGCGGACCCCCGAATACTCGACCTCCAGGGCCCGGATGAGCGGCGGGATTGCCGCCCTCCCCATCCGGACAAGTTCGTTCCACTGCTCTCTTGCAATCAGGTACTCTGCTCTCTCGAGGTCGCTCTGCGGGATCCAGCCCAGCCGCCCAAGGGCCCATGCCGCCTCCATCCGCACCTGATGATGGGGATCATTGAGCGCTTCGACGAGCGCGGGTCTCGCCCGGTCGTCGCCCATCTCCCCGAGCGCCTCAACGGCGCGTATGCGGACGTCCATCTCCGGATCCTTCACCGCCCTGATGAGTGCCGGTATAGCCCGTGCGTCATGGATCTTCCCGAGCGTCCGCGCCGACTCGCACCGTATCCGGGGTTCCTTGCTGCCGAGAGCCTTGAGGAGGGCCGGGACGGCTGCTCCCTGGAGTTTTGCAAGTTCCGCCCAGTCTTCCCGGATGGAGTAGAACCACACCTTCTCCGGGAGGTCGTCGGGCACCCACCGCAGCGCGGCAAGCGCATCTGCGGCCTCTTTCCTGACCGGGGGGTTTCTGTCATGGAGCATTCCCGAGAGATGCGGGACCGCTTTTTTTCCCGTTTCCCGGAGAGCAACCACGGCAGCACGCCGGATCGCCGGCTGGCCGTGGTGCAACGCAGGGAGCAGCGCCTCAACCATACCGTCGCCCGCCCCCGCGATTGCGCGGGCGATGGATGCCTGCAGGCCGGGGCCTGCCCGGAGGATCACGGCAAGGAGCAGGGGAATGGAGGGAGTGCCGACTGAAGCAAGCGCCTCCGCCATCCGGGCGCGTGATGCGGGGCCGGCGTTCTCGAGCGCCCCGAGAAGGTCCGGGATGGCGGAGACCCCGAGGGCAGAGAGCGCTCGCGCTGCATCGGCACGGCTACCGGGGTCTTCAGCGTCCAGGGCCCCGGCGAGACCGGGATAATCCTTCTCCTCCCGTAACCTCTCGACGTTCGTTCGAAACCTATCAAAGAATGCCATGTCGCTGTATTCCTGGAATGCCTGGCCAGAGTGTCCTGTCCGGTCGGATCTGCGAGATCAGAGTATATTTTCTGTTTGTGTTCAATAAAACTTCCATCTTGTGCCCGGCAGCGGGCTACGCTGCGATCGGCGCCCGTCCGGCTGCTCTGTGGTTCTTTCGGACCCCGCCTGGCCGATGCGAATCTTTATCGGTGCGGGATCGGTATACGAAAACCCTATGGTTAAGCTTGATATCACCCGGTTGCCGGGCATCGTGCAGGAACTCGCGCCGGATAGGGACGAGCTCGTCTCCCGGATATACTCCTGGTATGTCGAACCCGGGCACCTGGTCTTCCCCGACACGATGCGAGGATGGGTGCGCGAGAAGTACGGCGATATCGAGACGCAGCAGATCGTCCGGGTGACCAACAACCAGACCGGCGAGAGCACGCTCTTCAACTCGGTCAGGGCACGCCGCCCGGTGCTGACACCCCGCGCCGAGGAGACACGCGACCTGCAGGCGCTTGCGGAGGAGGGGCCGTTCGCAAACCCTCTCGAAGAGACGCCGGCCGACACGTTCGGGAGGATCGACGGCGATCACTGGATCACAGCAAGCAACATCGCGAAGTACGACTACCTCCACGCTATCATCATCGCGAAGGAGAAGAACCCCTACGTCACCACAGAACCGCAGGTAGCCGATCTGATCAGCGTGGCCATCCGGTGGTGCCAGGAGGCGCACCGCACAAACCCCGGGGCGATCTACCCGTTCCTCATCTGGAACTTCCTCTGGCGTGCAGGGGCGAGCGTCGTGCACAACCATGCCCAGGTCCTGCTCACCCACTGCCTGTATGCCGCTCCGGCACGGATCGAGCGGGCCAGGGAGGAGTACCGGTGCCGTTACGGGAGCGAATACTACGACGACCTCTTTTTAGTCCATGTCGCCCTCGGCCTCGGGCTCGTCTACAAAAACGCCCGGGTCATGGCGCACCTTACCCCGAAGAAAGAGCACGAAGTCGTGATCATAACGACATCGCCGCACGATCTCGCCCCCGCACTTGCAAAAGTGCTCGAATGTTACCACAACATCGGGGTGCAGAGTTATAACGCGGCGGTGCATATGCCGCCGCTCGAGGAAGAGGGCCATTCCGTCGCGTGGGTGGTGGACCGGGGTGACCTTCACTCCCGGACATCGGATATCGGGGGGATGGAACTCTACGCAGGGACTCCCGTCGTCTCGTCGGATCCGTTCCGCCTGATGGAGCACCTTGCAGCCGCCATGCTGCCATGAGCGGGCGGTCAGCAGAGGAGTGTCTCGTGCTTCGCGAGTTTCCGGTACGAGTCCTCCATCCGGTCTGCAACGCGGCTCCAGGGGAACTCCTTCTTCACTTTATCGAGCCCCTCCCGGCCCATGGCGAGCGACTTCTCAGGGGAGTCCGCCACCCGGGAGAGCCCCTCGGCGATCGAGTCCGGGTGCGGCTGCACCTTGACCCCGTCGGTCCCGTGCTCGATGTTCTCGGAGAGTCCGCCGACGTCGGAAGCGACGACGCACCGCCCGGCGCTCCACGCCTCGAGGAGCACAAGGCCGAACGGCTCGTTTCTGCTCGGGATGGCGACGATATCGCTCGCGTTGAGGAGCGAGACATACTCCGCATCGGCCAGTTGCCCAAGGAAACGAACCGGGAGCGACCGGGCCCGGGCCTCGAGGCCCCGGCGCATTTGCCCGTCGCCGATGAACGCAAACTGGCCGTCGGCATGCTCCCGGAGGAGGCTGGGAGCTGCATCCACGAGCATATCGGGGCCTTTCTGCCATGCAAGCCTTCCGACAAAGAGGATCAGCGGGGAGTCCGGGTCAAAGCCGTAGCGTCGTTTCACCGCCTCCGGATCGACGTCTGTCTGGTAGTGGCCGGGCACGATGCCGTTTGGGACGACGTCGATCTTCCAGTCCGGTATGTCGTAGAGGTTCATGGCCTCCCGGCGGAGAGTCGAGGAGACCGCTGTTATGCGTTTTGCAATCGATCCCCCGTAACGCTCTATACCGGAGATCTCCGGATACGGCCATCCGTCGCTGAATTTGTTCCCGCTTCTTCCAAATTCCGTCGAGTGGTAGGTGAAGATGGTCTCCCGCTCCCGGAGCCTGCTGAGCGCGTCGACCACATGCCAGTCGTGGAAATGCAGGAGGTCAAACGACGGTGTATCAAACTCGCGGAATCGGTCGAGCATCCCCCTGCTCATATCGGAGCAGTACCGGACGATGTCCTCTCCCGCCGGCTGGCAGTAGTGGTACCGGACTCCGTTGACTTCATTGTCTCTCCCCTCTCCCCGGGTAAAAAAGTGCACCTCGTGGTGCCGTGCCAACGTCTCGGCGAGATTGGTCGCTGCGTTTGCGAGCCCGCCGACACGTTCCGCATACAGTGATTCCCAGCAAAAAAACGCAATTTTTAGACTTTCCATAGTATTCCTCATCATACGTTGCCCGGGTGTCAGCCACCAGTGCGGAAGGTCAGGATCTCGAAGACCTGAACGGCCGAGATCACCTTCTCCCCCGCACCCGACACCCGGGGTATTCTCCTGCGACCTCCGGGGGTCAGGATACCCCTCCGGATCATTCTTTGCGAATATCAGACTGACCGGCCTGCAGTCACCGCGCTTCATATCCCCTCAAAGTTGATATATCTTTCCTGGATTCACGAAAAAAGCCTGAGATGGAGTGTTTTCGGTATCCGGTACACCCGGTCAGGAGGAGAAGGATT
>JALNXI010000188.1 GCA_023230425.1 Methanoculleus sp.
TTCGAAACTCTCTTACTACAGCCAGAAAGTGAGCGAGCCGACGATATACGGAGGGGACTTCGACCTCGTGATCACCCACGACGCCGACACCTACCCGACCCTCGAAGGCTACGTGAAGGAGACCTACCGGCTGAACTACTGGTTCTCGTACGAGGAGAACAAGAACAGGCTGCTCGAGTACTACGTCCTGCGGGACGGGAAGATGGGGAGCAGAAACCTCGAGGTCTTCTCGAGGGTTCCGGCAGGGACAACGACCTGATCCCTCCGGGCGCCGGCCCTAAAGATTCCTGTCCCCGGTTACTCCCGCACCTCGCGCAAAACCGTTCACGGCTCCTTGCATCGCGCGAAGGGGGCATCAACCCCCACGAATGCATCGTGTCATCTTATCTTGAGGGGCGGATCGTAAGCGAATAACTCAGTCATTCCAGTGGTGTGTCACCAGTACATCGATTCTCAGTAACCGGCACCATCAAAGGAAGAGATTACCGATCGGTTTTCGCACTTCTCCGGAAGGTTGTATCCCGAGGCACGCCCGGGCACGGTTTTTCCCGGGTATCACCACGCACTGCCCCCGTCCCTCAGGGGCGGGGGAGGAGGCCGGAGGCCGGGCGGGGTGGGGGTTCCGGGTGTCATCTTGCGGGGATCTCCCCACTCCGGTGCGATAGCCGCCCCGATCCGGTGCTACGTCGGTGAACCCGGGAAAAATCTGGATCCGGCACCGGCGAGCGCCGGACAGGATCCGATAATTCGGAATCGTTGCAGTAGAGTTCCACTCCGAGGTTTAGGATCGAGGGGGTTTCCGCGCATTCCTCTCGTCCGGAGCGAGGGGAACGATTGACGTATTTTCGTACGGCTCCTAACAGCAGAAGAGAAAGTTCCTGCAATCAGATCCCGCGAGTATAGACGAAAACCGGAGTGTGAAAAAAGGGTTTTTCGCCGGATGTTACCCGAGTTCGTCCCAGCCGGTCTTCTTCCGATAGATGACGATACCCGCGACGACCAGAATGATGACGACCCCGATGCCGACATAGAGGAGGAGATTACCACCGAGGTTGAACCCCTCGCCGATCTTCTCGCGGAGCGCATTCGCATCGCCCAGGGCCTCGTTTGCCTTCTTCAGGCCATCAGCCGCCTTCGAACGCGCCAGCGGGTAGTTGTTCGCGTTCAGGTTGTCCTTCGCCTGCGTATAATACTGGACAGCGCTCTCGCGCTTGGTCATGATGGCGACCACCTGCGGGTCGCTCCCCATAGAGCGGTTCTCGACGAAGTAGGTGATCATGCCGTCGAGGGTCTCAAGCGTCGCGGCGGTGTTCGAGACCTCCTTCTCGGCCCATGCCTTGTCGAGGAGCGCCTTCGCCTCGTCCATGGCTTTCGTAGCAGTGGCAAGGTATCCCGCTGCCTGTGACGGCCCTACGGATGCGGCGCTCGTGAGTGCCTGATTCGCAGCATCGTACTTCGCCTGCGTAGCAGAGACATCGACCCCCTTTGCTGCCTTGTCATCGATGTCGGCCTTCAGGTCCTTGAGGTTCTGCTGCTGGACGGAGAGAGAGGACACGACCTGGTCAGGGTTCACGACATCGCGGACCTTGGAGTAGGTGTCTTTCACGTCTTTTTCCCACAGGTGCTGGATCTTGATCACCTCGACCTTCCCGCTCGTGCTCGCGGGCACGGTGCCGCGTAACTGGACGTCCAGTTCGGCACCAGCACCATAGTAGATCTCAAACTCTGAAAGGGACGGGTAATTTCCACCCCTCGTAGGGGAGGTGTAGACCTTGACTCCATCACGGTAGACAATGAAATCCCAGGAAGGGTTTTGCAAACCAGTGCTGAACTCAAGCATCTCGTCGTTCATTGTGATAGAATATCCTGATCTTTGATCCAGATCATAAGTGAGCACATAATGCGCGGTCACCTGCTGGCCGGGTTCGAGAGCGCCACTTGCCGGGTTGACATCCTCTTTCTTGATGTGAATGGTATCCGCCGCCGATGCCACCTGCACAACACAGACCAGTGCCAACAGGAGAATGATCCATCTGCTGATGTTTGCCTTCATAACGTCTCCTCACTCGAACAATGGCTCTATGCCGTCATCGAACATGTTAGAGCGTTTTTCCTTCGATTTAAGGACATCTTCCTTCGTGGACTTTGCGATCTCAAGAAGCTCGGTGATCCGGGGAGCGTTTCCGATCGTCGCAAGAACCACCACCGCAGCGATGTAGTCGCTCTGCACCGGGTAATCCCCGCCACGCACCTCGACGCCGGCGATGTTCTCCTCAACCCAGCTCTTCGACTTCTCTACACCCTTCCGGTCCATCTCGTCCGGTGGGCCCGCGAGGAGAACAAGGCCCCGTTCCGCCGTCGAGTAGTCGCACGGCAGGGTGAGACGCCCGAGCATGGCACGCCTGACGAGAGCAATGATCTTCGCCGACTTGTCTTCCCCGGTCAGCACCTCCTCCGTCTTCTCCTTCTTCCGCAAGAAGCCGGAGAGGAGCCCCTGCGTCTGCTTTGTACGGGGGCTGACCTTCTCGCTGATGGCATATCCGACAGTGCTGATACCGCCGCCACGCAGGGTGTTGATGACCTCGCTTGAGTCAACGACCATCTCGCCGACGCCCGCCTTGCTGACCTCGCCTGCACGGAAGAGCACACCGAACCGTCGAACAATCTCGTCATTCAGCCGGGTGTAGGCATCTTTGACGCTCTCTCCCTCGTTCTTCCAGGCGCTGTTGTCAAAGATGAAGGTATTATCCGCCTCGTTCACCAGGGTGCTCAGAGAACGGGCTGCATTGTATGAATAGAGCCGGCCTTCCTCAGGGGCAGGCAGAATACCAATCGCATAGACCGGTTCCCGGTAGATACGCTTTAAGTGCCGGGCGAGTACCGGCGAACCCCCGGAACCTGTTCCGCCGCCGAGACCGGCGATGATGACGAAAGCATCGACATCGTGTGTGCCCCGGGAGTCGATGGCGTTGATGATGGCGTCGATCTCGTCGGCGGTCACCCGGGCCCCGGTTACGTTATCTGTCCCGACACCGTGCCCCTTTACCACCGTCTGCCCGATCAGGAGCCGGTCCTTCAGTTCGATATTTTTGAGCCCCATCAGGTCAGTGCGTGCCGTGTTTACAGCAATTCCCCTGAAACTCTGGGTCTGCATTCGTTTGTCCTGTTCGATGAACATATCGACAACTTTGCCCCCCGCCTGACCAAATCCTATGAAGAAGACCCTCATTCAGCTTCACACCCTCATATTGACTAATCAATAATATCGACGTTTATGTATAAAGACGTTGTATACTCTTATTACCCAAAAGTGTTCTTATAATTTTCATACGTAGTGGTAATCGATGAAGGTCTGCATTGTGGGGGGAGGTTTATGCGGTCTGGTCTCGGCTCTTGAGCTTGCCGGAGCACACCAGGTAGATCTCTTCGAACGAAGGCCGATTCCGGGAGGCTGCCTCGGTTCGTACCGGATCGGCGATTACTGGATCGAGGAGTATTACCACCATTGTTTTGCCGGCGATACCAGCCTGCTCAGCCTCTTTGATGCGCTCCAGGTGACCGACCGGTTAGAATGGCTCCAGGGATCCACCGGCTATTACGTCGACGGGACCATCCACCCGCTCACCACCCCGACCGAGATCCTGCGTTACCCCCACCTCACGTTCACCGAGAAGGCCCGCCTCGGCCTGCTGACCCTGCGCTCCCGACGGCTCGACACGGCAGCGCTCGATGGGGTCACCGCAAAGGATTTCATCCTCGATAACCTCGGCCCCGGCATATACGCCTCGTTCTTCGAACCACTCTTAAAGAGCAAGTTCGGAGACCGTGCTGGCGAGGTCTCTGCAGCCTGGCTCATATCCCGTATTGCCATCCGGTCAGACCGGGGCGCCGGGGGCGAACGCCTGGGCTACCTGAGGGGGGGCTTCCGGCACTTCATCGCGCGGCTCGAGGAAGAGGTGGCGGGACGGGGTGCCTCGATCAGGCTCGACTCCCCCGTCGAGGAGATTCGGCGGGAGGGCGGTGGCTGGCTCGTCAACGGTGAGGCCTACGACTGTGTCGTATCGACGCTTCCCCCACAGGTGACCGCAGACCTCGCCGGTCTGGATATCACCCCGGTGCCCTACCAGGGCGCCGCCTGCATGACCCTCGCACTCGACCGGGACGTGACCGACGGTATATACTGGCTGAACATGAAGGATGCAGCCCCTTACGGCGCAGTGGTCTCACACACAAACTTCGCCCCGCTCGCATGGTACGGCGAGCATATCGTCTACCTTGCATCGTACTTCACCAACCGGCTCCCGGAGGGCTTCGAGCAGTCGATGCTCAGCGACTTCTGCAGGCGGTTTTCCGTCAGCGAGAGCGAGGTACACTGGCACCGGCTCGCCGTCGACCAGTATGCGGGCCCCGTCTACACGACCGGGCTCCGGGACCGCCTTCCCGCCTACGAAGAGCACGGGCTCTTCCTTGCCGGGATGTTCAGCCCCCCAAACTACCCGGAGCGGAGCATGAACGGTTCGGTCCTCGCCGGGCAGGAAGTGGCAAAGCGGGTTCTCGCGAGGTTTCCGGATGCGTGATATCGAGGTGAGTGCCGTCCTGCCGGTCTACAACGACCGGACGGCACTCGAGACCGCCATACCAGGGTCGCTTGAGACACTCGATGCAATCGCACCCGGGAGGTTCGAGCTGATCGTCGCCGAGGACGGGAGCACCGACGGGAGCAT
>JALNXI010000189.1 GCA_023230425.1 Methanoculleus sp.
TGATTGCAATCCGGGGCACGGCTTTCCCCTGGGTATCGCCATGACTGCCCCCCGCCCCTGGGGGCGGTGGAGGAGGCCGGGCGGGGTGGGGTGGGTGGGACGGAGCGTAGCGCCTTATGCGGGGAGGGGCAGGCCCTCTCCCCCCGTGGTGATATCAACCACGGTCCAGTGCACGGGGAGATCCCAGAAAAATCCGGATCCGGCACCCGCCTCATCGGGGGCGGGGGCCGAACACCAGGCTGAGTCCGGGAGAGCCCCGAATGGGGTGACGCTCTCCCCCTCCGGGACGGGCCCGGAGGTGCGCGGCCCCGGGCGGCGCGGGCATCCGGGTTCCGGGATGGTTTACTCTTTTTGCCGGAGGAAAAGCGGCAATTCCGTTCGAAGTCCGCGGAGATTGTGTGTAACGTATAGAAATAATTATCCCTGAAGAAATGAACACTCGTTCATCGCCTATCGGAGAACCGATTATGCTGAAAACTCTTATTATCGGAATGACACTTCTCGTCCTCTGCGCAGGCATACCTGCCGTGGCCGCAGATATTGGAGGAGACCAGGGATGGTACCGCGTCCACTGCAACATCGACGGTGCCGACGTCCATTTTGACGGAACCTACATGGGCACCACGTACAATGGAATACTCGATGTCCCGGTCTACACCACCGGCACACCCTACAGCACCGTCAGGGTCGAACGGAGCGGTTACCAGACATACACGGGAAAACTGCCCGGAGAACCTGTGAAGGGTGATATCGCGGACGTTTACGTGACGCTGCAGCCGGTCGAGACCGTCGGTTCGATCTACGTCACGTCGAACCCCTCGGGTGCGGCAATCTACCTGAATGGAAACTACCGGGGAGTGGCGCCGCTCACGATCAAGGACCTCGTCCCCGGCACCTACACCCTCGAGGCCGACCGCTCGGGCTACTACTCCGACCGGACCACCGTCACGGTCAAGGCCGGAAAGCAGTCCGATGCCCAGTTCACCCTGACGCCTATCCAGCAGTACGGGTCGGTCAGCGTCACCTCCAACCCCTCTGGTGCATTCGTCTACATGGACGGGGTCTACAAGGGCCGGACACCCCTGACGCTTTCCAGCGTCTCGGCAAAGTCCCACAACATCGAACTCGACCTCAACGGCTACTACGACTGGAAGACAACCGTATCCGTGACCTCCGGCGTGACCCGTTACGTCAACGCCCAGATGGCAGCCGTTCCCACCACGACCACAGGGGCTATCGACGTCGTCTCCTACCCGGCAGGCGCGAACGTCTACCTTGACGGCAATCTTCAGGGGCAGACCCCCTCGGGAGGAGTGTTTACGGTCTCGAACGTCGGGGTCGGCACCCATACCGTGAAGGTCGGCCTTGGCGGGTACCTGGACCAGACGACCTCGGTCGACGTCAGAGGAGCAACGACAAGTTATGTCAGCGCGGCCCTCCAGCCCGCCCCGGTAGGCGCAACAGGCTCTATTGCGGTCGCCTCCTCTCCCTCCGGCGCTGAGATCTACATCGACAACGCCTATAAAGGCATAACCCCGCTGACCGTTGATGGCGTCGCCGCCGGCACCCATGCGGTCAGGGTGGCGCTCGCCGGGTACAGCGACTGGTCGACCAGCCTCCAGGTCGGCGCCGGGAGCACCGCCTCGGCCTCGGCCTCGCTCTCGGCCGCGCCGACCCCGACAGCGAAGGCGGGCATGGCACCCTTTGCTGTTGTAGGGGCGCTCGCCGTCCTTGGGTTCGCCGCTGCCCTGCGAAAGCGGGACTGAACAGTCCCGGATCCCATCTCTTTTTTTGGCACAAAGCGGGAGAGGCGCCAGGTGCGCATCTCCCGGAGATTAGTCCGGATCGACCGTACCGGGATGCCCCTATGCCCGGGCTCAATATTACCTAAAGTAATAATCAACACCTATAAATATTCCAAAAATGAATATACGTTCATGGTAAAGTCCCTCGACCTCATCAACGCCCGGATACGCGACGGTACTGCACGAGTTGTTACCGCCGACGAGATGCCGGGCATTGTCGACGAGTTAGGAGAGGAAGGGGCACTGGAGGAGGTCGACGTCGTCACGACCGGGACGTTCGGGGCAATGTGCTCCTCCGGTGCGTTCTTCAACTTCGGGCACGCCGACCCCCCCATCAGGATGGAACGCGTCTGGCTCAATGACGTGGAAGCATACGCAGGGATAGCAGCGGTCGACGCCTACCTCGGCGCAACCCAGGAAGCCGACGCCAAGGACCGTGTCTACGGGGGCGCCCACGTCCTCGAAGAGCTCGTCGCAGGGGGCACCGTCGAATTGCGGGCAACCTCCCACGGGACCGACTGCTACCCGCGCCGGAGCATCACCACGGAACTGCTGCTTGAGGACATGAACCAGGCAATCATGGTGAACCCCCGGAACTCCTACCAGCGCTACAACGCGGCGACGAACACCACCGACCGGACGCTCTACACCTACATGGGCAGCCTCCTCCCGCGGTGCGGCAACGTCTCCTACTCAGGCGCAGGAACCCTCTCGCCGCTCGCAAACGACCCCGGTTTCCGGGTCATCGGGGGCGGCGTCCCGATCTTCCTTGCCGGCGCGGAGGGTATGGTCGTCGGCGAGGGCACCCAGCACTCGGCAGGCGGCGGCTTTGGGACGCTGATGGTGACCGGGGACATGAAGCAGATGCGGCAGGAATTCCTGCGCGCGGCGGTGATGAACGGCTACGGCGTGACACTGTATATCGGCGTCGGGGTTCCTATACCGGTGCTCGATACCGGGATCGTCCGGAGCACCGCGGTGCGGGACGAGGATATCCTGACCGAGATCATCGATTACGGCACCCCCCGGCGGGACCGGCCCTCGATGGCGACGGTCAGTTACGCCGACCTCAGGAGTGGATCCGTCGAGATCGGCGGGGAGACGGTCCGGACGTCGTCGCTCTCGAGTTACCGGCGGGCACGGGCGGTGGCGCTCGAACTCAAGGACCGAGTAGAGCGGGGGAAGATGGAGCTTGCGCTCCCCACCCGGCGGCTTGACCCGACAAAGCGTGCAAAGCCCATGCGGGAGACGGCCGTCACCCCCCGCGTCCGCGATATCATGAACCGGCAGGTGATCAGCATCACCGAGGACGAGGAGATCCGTGTGGCGGCAAAGCGGCTCCTCAAGGACGAGACGAACCACCTCCCGGTCCTGGACGGCAACGGCACGCTCGTAGGGATCATCACCACCTACGACGTCTCAAAGGCGGTGGTGACCGATGGGAGGCTGCGGCAGGTGAAAGACATCATGACCCGGAAGGTGATCAAGACGACTCCCGACGAGCCGGTGGATATCGCCGCGCAGAAACTGGAACGCAACAACATCAGCGCTCTCCCGGTGGTGGACACGACGAACCGGGTGGTTGGCATCCTCTCGGCGATCGATCTCGGTAAACTCTTCGGCGGGAGGCGGCGGCGATGAAACTCTTCCTGGCATTCACCCGGAGGGGGCAGCACGACCCGGGAAGGGAGCCGGTGATCGCCCGGGTGGTGAAGGAGACCGGCGTCCTCATCAACGTCGAGAAGGCCAACATCGACTCGATGGCCGGCGAGGTGCTGATCGACGTCCCCGATAAGGATGCGGACCTGGTCCGGCGACACCTCGAGGAGATGGGGGTCGCGGTCAGTGTGATGGAGAACGCCATCGCCCTCGATGAGACGGAGTGCGTCGACTGCGGAGCCTGCATCAGCGTCTGTCCCCAGGAGGTCTTCTCCTTCGACGACGACTGGCGCCTCCGGGTAAACTCTGAGCGGTGCGTCCTCTGCGGCAAGTGCATCCGGGCATGCCCCCATGGCGCCCTCTCGCAGCAGGGATGATCCGGGAGCACTTCGAGTTCCGGCAGACGATCGCGACGATCCTCGCCGACGACCCCCGGCATATTGCTGCGGCAAAATCCGGTATGATGGTCGCCCGGCAGGAGGTCGAGCGGCAGGTCACCACGGATCCCTATTTTTCAGCGACGCTTGAGCCGTATACCCCGAAGAACCCGGGCAGGGTGGTCGGCCGCATGGCACGGGCTGCCGGAGAGGCCGGTGTCGGGCCCATGGCGGCGGTGGCGGGCGCCATAGCCTGGGCGGGGGTGGAGGCGATGGTTGAGGCCGGCGCGCCGTTCGGCCTCGTCGATAACGGGGGGGATATTGCTCTTGTGAGCGACCGCGAGGTGAAGATAGGCGTCTTTGCGGGCGCGTCTTCCTTAAGCGGGCGTATAGCGTTCCTTCTCCCGCCGGAAGAAGAGATCCTCGGGATCTGCACCTCATCGGCGACGGTGGGTCCGTCCATCAGTTTCGGCATTGCCGATGCCGTGACGGTCTTCTCCCCCGACGTCGCCGCCGCGGACGCCTGGGCGACGGGGATCTGCAACCGGATCACGGCAGACGACAGATCCGTCCTCGACGCCCTCTCCGGGACCGACATCCGGGGTGTGCTTGCTATCATCGGGGATGCGGTGATCCGCTGGGGAGACCTCCCCCCGGTTGTGCGGGCGAGGGTGGACGAACGGCTGATCACCGCCGGGAGACCGCCCGTCTAGTGCATCGATTCTTAATATGTAGTACAACCAGAGAGCACCATCGGATCTCGCACACCTGCTCCAGGAGGTCATACTCCGGGGTACGCCCGGGCACGGCTTCCTCCCGGCTATCGCCATGACTGC
>JALNXI010000006.1 GCA_023230425.1 Methanoculleus sp.
GGATGAACGACAGCCGGAAGAGGGTGGGCTTTACCAGAGCCCGATAACGGAAATTTTCGGTCGGATCCACCGAGATCGATTATCAGTTCTATGCTGGAGCACTACCGAAATCTCCCGGATAAAATACCTGGCAAATAGGACATCTGCCCATATACGGTCAGGTCGGGGTGAAACGATGCCCGGGCCATTACAGGTTCGATCCGGACCTCAAATCGTGCGTTCCCGGTATACGGTCCGGGGTTATGTAAAACGCCGAGGGGGAGATTTGAACTCCCGAGGTGCCAGGCACCAGTGGCTTTCGAGGCCACCGCCTTCCCGGACTAGACTACCTCGGCACAGAATCAGCCTAGAATATTTAGGTTCTTCGACTATAATAGTATCGAGGTATGTTCTGCAGATTCACCTTCATCCCGGACGGCAGCGTGCTGATTTACCAGGGGCAGCCGGGCGAGACCTACGAAGACGCTCTCCTCTCCTTCGGGATCAATCCGGATGCGGCGCTACTATTCTCTGGTGGCAGGAGCCTGCCGCAGGATAAAAAAATCGAAGAGGAAGAGGTCGGCATATTCCTGACCTCCTCGCGCGGGTGACGTATTATGCGCCCGGTCTTCCGGACTGAGTGACCATCATGTCGTCGACGCGGACGAGGAGCATGGCCGTCTCGGTCGCGCTCTTGATCGCCTGGGTCTTCACCCGCAGGGGCTCGATGACACCGGCCTCTCGCATATCCACGACCTCGCCGGTGTAGACGTTGAGCCCGGCGTGCTTCGCGCCGTCGGCGTGGGCCTTCCTCAGGGCGACGACCTTATCGATCGTATCGAACCCGGAGTTTTCCGCGAGCGTCCTCGGGATGACCTCGAAAGAGTTCGCAAACGCCTCGATGGCGAGCTGAACCCGCCCGCCGACGGTCGCGGCGTAGTCGCGGATGCGTATCTGGAGTTCGGTCTCCACCGAACCGCCGCCGACGACGAACTTGCCGTCCTCGATGGCGTCCTGGACGACCCGGGCCGCGTCGTAGACCGCCCGCTCGAGTTCGTCGAGCAGGAGCTGGGATGTCCCCCGAAGGAGGATCGTGACGGCTTTCGGGTTGTCGCAGCCGGAGATGACCGTCAGATCGGTGTCGGGGATCTCCCTGGCCTCTTCAGCGTGGCCGAGCGTCGCCGCGTTGAGTTCGTCGGGCTTGTTGACGATGGTGCCGCAGAGCGCTCTCGCGGCGAACTTCATGTCGTCCTCTTTCACGTCCTCGATGGCGTAGATGCCGTGTTTGGCCAGGTAGAACTGCACCGCGTCGGCGATCCCTTTCTGGCAGAGAACGACGTTTGCGCCGGAGGCGACGATATGGTCGGCAAGTTTCCGGAGGGTCTCGCGCTCCTGCTCGGCGAATGCCTTCATCTGGTCCGAGGAGGTGATCTTGATCTTCGACTTCACCTGGGTCTTCGTGACCTCGAGTGGCTGGGCGATCAGGGCGACCTTCGCGTCCGTGACCTTATCCGGCATCTGCTCAAAGACGCGCTTCTTGTCGATGACGATGCCCCGGATCAGTTCGGCGTCGTGCATCGAGTCGCCGACCTGCTTCTTGATCTTGACATCGTCCTCGTCCACGACGTAGGTGCCGGGGCTCGTCTCGGTGGTGACCTGCCGCACCGCGTCCACAACGATACCGGAGATCTTCTCCTTGATCGCTTCGATGGATTTGCCGGTCATGGCGGTGTCGGCGATCTTGATGAGGTCCTCCCGGTCATCGAATCCGACCGTTATGGCCAGGTCATCGAGGATCCGAAGGGCTCTCTCCATACCGAGCTGATAGCCGTGCGCGATGATCGTGGGATGAACCTCCTGGGAGAGCAGTTTCTCTGCCTCTTCCATCAGCGACCCGACGAGTACCGTCGCGGTTGTGGTGCCGTCGCCGACCTCCCCGTCCTGGGTCTCGGCAACCTCGACGACCAGCTTGGCGCCGGGGTGCTGCACGGACATCTCGTGCAGGATGGTCGCCCCGTCGTTTGTGATCACCACATCACCGCTGGAGCTGACCAGCATCTTGTCCATTCCCCGGGGACCGAGCGTTGTCCGAACGGCGGCCGCAATTGCTTTTGCAGCCATGATATTCGAGCGCTGCGCCTCGAATCCGCGCGTGCGCTCAACATTCTCCCGTAAAATAATGATGGGCTGTCCAGCAAGCATTGTATAATCCTCCTTTGTCCGTTAGGTTTGTTCAGAGGTTCTATATATACTAACCGATAGGGGCCGGCATTCTCTGGGTGCCCGGACCAACCGGCGGGGCGAATCACCCATTCGTCGGCGCTACGCGCCCGGTGCCCGCGGCGGGGCCATAAGACATGGTAGTCTCTCCCGATAGCGGGTCTCTCCGAAAAATGGTGCGGCCGGGTCTTCACCCGAGCCTCGATATAGCGAAGAGCGACTGGACCGGGACGCCGTCGACCTCCCTGACGCCCCGCTTGTCGAAGAGCGACCAGACCGCCACCGGCGTGGCTCCGTGCCGCCGGAGGAACTGTATCGTCTCCGAGAGCGTCGTCCCGGTCGTGACGACGTCGTCGATGATGATGCAGCGCTGTCCGGTGATCGTGGAGAAGGTGCCCGAGAGGGATCCGGTCGGGGTCTCGCTCCGGCTGTGCTTCGCCGGGAGGTAGACAGCGAGTTTGAGCCCCTCCTCTGCGGCGATGAGGGTAGCGAGCGGGACGCCCGACGGCGCTATGCCGACGACCGTATCCGGGATTTCTGCGGCACCGGGACGCACGGCTCCCTCCTCCGCCAGGTAGAGGAAGCGCTTGAGCATCATCATGGCCATATCGAAGAGGAGCATTCCGTGGCTCCCTACCGCCGTCCAGTCTATGTGGACGTCCTTTGGAGCCTCCATTCCCTTCGGCTGGGTGAGCAGCCAGGTGACCGTCTCCATCGAGAGGCCGAGTTCATCGGATATCTGGCCCGGGGTATGCCCTTCTGCCTGGAGCGCCTTTGCCTTCGTGATCAACTCTTCGAGTGCGGACATGGAGAAGAGATCTCCGAGTGATCTATTTATATTTTCTTTTGATTGGTGCGCCGCAGACCCGACACTCCCCCGGCTCCCGCCAGTAGCGGCCGCACCCGCTGCACCGGTAGCGCCACCGGATCGCCCGGGCGGGCCGCTGCCGGATGCTCTGTGTCTCGATGCCGAGGCGGTGCGCGACGTTCTGGACCGCGAAGTCGTCGGTGACAAGGACGGCCGAAAGTTCTAGCGCCAGCGCCAGGATATCCCGGTCGGTCCCGGAGAGCACCCCGGCATCTCCGGTCCGCACCGCGGCCGCTTCGACCTGCGCCCGGTCTTCTTCACGCGGCTCCCGGACAGCGAGCACCGTCGCCGAGAGCGCCTCGAACCGGCACTTCGCGTGGAGGTCGCCAAGTTCCCCCACCACCGACGGGGTAGTCCATGCCGGACCTTCGATCGGCACCTCCGAGAAGAAGACCGAGGCGTCGAGGACGAGCGTCATGCCGAGAACTCCACGATGTCGTTCTCCCGGCACCCGACCGGGTACCCGAACTCCGAAAGGAGCCAGCAGGCGGTCCTCGCGTGCATCGAGAGGGTGTGGGTGCTATACTCCCCGCCGTAGCAGGCGAGGTATATGAGGAGCTGGTCGGCGAGGTGGACGTCGACCGTGCCGGGGCTGCGGCACTCTCGAACGAGGGCCCGGGCGGCGGTCCGGCCCACTTCTTCGGCGGGAAGCCCCCTCTTTCCGAGAGCAACGGCGCCTTTCGCCCCGCTCCATACCGTTATGGAACTCCCGGTGCTCGCCCCGCCCTCCCGGGCATCAAGGGTCGTGGTGCAGGAGAGGCTGCTGAGTTCTTCCTCCAGGAGGTTTCGGGCGGCTGCCGCCTGGCGCTCGACGACATGTGCCGGGAGCCCCGCCGAGCAGGAGGCGATCCCGCACCCCCTCCCCTCCTCCGGGATCACGACCGGGCCCGGGCGGGACGGCTCCACCCGGACGCACACCCGCCCGCCTCCCCGCGGGTAGTAGCCCCGTTCGAGCACCTCGATACCGATCGCAGCCCCGGCGCGGCGGAGGACCGGCGCGAGGACAGAGTCCAGGTAGTCGATGGTCGGGCTCCACGCCACCTCGGTCCCCCCCGTGACCGTGATGCTCCCGCCGGCGCGGAGGGCGACCGGGAGCCATGCCTGGAGGATGAGGGGGATGCTCCCGGCGGTCCCGGGGTCGATCCGGAGGTCGGCCCGCCGGATCCGGCCCGGGGTGAAGGTGATCTCACTGCTGTGGGGTGAAAGCCCCGGGCACTCGGCATCGCAGGCCCCGGCGACCGCCCGGATCGCGGCGATGTGCTGGGGCGCGAGCCCGGGCTTTTCCCGGTTCTGCCGTATCCGGGTCACGGTGACCGGTTTTTCGGATATAGCCGATAGGGCGACCGCCAGGCGAACGATCTGCCCGCCTCCTTCCAGGCGGGATCCGTCAACGGTGAGCATCGTCCCTGATCGCCGTCGCGATAGCGTTTGCTGCCGATATGAAGCTCGAGGCGTTCTCGTAGGTGTCGCTGGAGACGACCGAGGATATCCCCGCCGCCCGCAGGCGCGTATAGGCACCGCTCGCGAGCACCCCGTGGACGCAGGCCGCGTGGATGGATGCGGCTCCCTGCTCGCGGAGCATGCAGGCGGCGGTCGCAAGGGTCCCGCCGGTGGATATGATGTCGTCCACGATCACGACCTCCCGCCCGCCGGCATCGATGGTCTTTGGGGCAATCCGGACATCTTCACCCGAAAGCCGGGTCTTTTCGAGGTGGTCGCAGTCCCACCCGCCGACGGCGGCGACACCGGCCGCAAACCCGGCCGCCCCTTCGTCGGGAGCGAGGATGAGGGGATCCTTCAGGTGCAGGTCGCCGACGTACCCCCCGATAGCCGGAGCGATGGTGATATCGTCCGCCGGGACGCCGAAGTAGTCCAGCACACCGGGGTCGTGTATGTTGACGACGAAGGCCCGCTCGATACCGTTCGAGAGGGCTCGCGCGACAGCCCGGGCGCTGATCGGCTCGCCCGGGGCAAACAGCCTATCCTGGCGGGAATAGCCGAGATATGGGGCCACCAGCGTCTTCCTTGACCGGTCGGCGGCATCGATCGCGAGGAGGGTCTGCACGAGCATATCATTATTCACGACACTGCTGACGATCAGGGTCTCATCGTCCAACTCTCCGCACCGGAGATGCATCTCTCCGTCGGGAAACCGGGCAAATTTCGTCTCCACAAGAGGGACGCCCAGTTTTTCTGAAATTCTGGCTGCCAGGACCTGGGACCGTTCCGTGCTGATTATTTTCATAGAACACCTTTGCTAGAAAGTATTTGAACGAGCATGAATAAATTATATAAGTATCAGTGCAGCAAAGAGGTAAACCCGACGATGGATTCAACGACTCCAGAGGAAATTCCAAAGTTCGAGCTCACGAACGACGAACTGGTAGAGACGGATGTCTTTGCCGGTCTTGAGCTGAGCGCATCATCAGATATCGACGTACCCCCGAATCTCATCGATCAGGTCATCGGCCAGGAACATGCTGTCGAGGTGATCCGGAAGGCTGCGGTCCAGCGCAGGCATGTAATGATGATCGGCACCCCCGGAACCGGCAAATCGATGTTAGCCAAGGCGATGGCCGAACTCCTCCCGAAGGAGGAACTGCAGGATATCCTGGTCTACCCGAACGCCGAGGATAACAATAACCCCATCATCCGGACCGTGCCGGCGAGCCGCGGCAAGCAGATCGTCAACGCCCACAAGATGGAGGCGAGAAAGAAGATCCAGATGCGGAGCACCCTCATCATGCTCCTCATCTTCGGCATCATCGGCTACGCTATCATCACCTACCAGTGGCTCATGGGCATCATCGCCGCCGCATTCATCTTCATGGCGCTGAAGTACTCGACGCCCCGCGAAGAGACGATGGTCCCGAAGCTCCTGATCTCCCATGACCCCAACACCCCCGCACCCTTTGTCGATGCCACCGGCTCGCACGCGGGCGCCCTGCTCGGCGACGTCCGGCACGACCCTTTCCAGAGCGGCGGCCTCGAGACGCCTTCCCACGACCGTGTCGAGGGAGGAGCCATCCACCGGGCGCACGGGGGCGTGCTCTTCATCGATGAGATCAACACCCTCACCCCGCACTCCCAGCAGAACCTGCTGACCGCGCTCCAGGAGGGCGCCTTCCCGATCACCGGCCAGAGCGAGCGCTCGAGTGGTGCGATGGTCAGGACCGAGCCGGTCCCCTGCCGGTTCGTTATGATCGCGGCAGGCAACCTCGACGCCATCCAGGGGATGCACCCGGCGCTCCGGTCGCGTATACGGGGCTACGGCTACGAGGTCTACATGCGGGATACGATGGAGGATACCCCGGAGAACCGGAAGAAGTTCCTCCGGTTCATCGCCCAGGAGGTCAAGAACGACGGCAAGATCCCCCACTTCGACCGCAGTGCCATGCTCGAAGTGCTCCGCGAAGCCCGGCGCCGTTCGAACCGGAAGGGTCACCTGACCTTGAAACTCCGCGACATGGGCGGGCTCATCCGTGTGGCGGGGGACCTCGCCCGGCAGGAGGGCGCGGAGTTCACCACGGCAAAACATGTCCTCGCCGCGAAGTCGGCCTCCCGTTCGATCGAGGACCAGATCTCCGACGAGTACATTCGGCGGAGCCGCGACTACGACATCACCGTCGTCGAGGGGACCCGGGTCGGCCGGGTGAACGGGCTTGCGGTGATGGGGACCGACTCCGGCTCGGTCCTCCCGGTCATGGCCGAGGTGACACCGAGCCAGGGAGCGAACGGCACGGTGATTGCGACCGGCATGTTAAAGGAGATCGCCAAAGAGTCGATCACGAACGTCAGTGCTCTTATCAAGAAGTTCACGGGCAAGGACATCAGGAATATGGATATCCACGTCCAGTTCATCGGCACCTACGGCGGCGTCGAGGGTGATTCGGCCTCCGTGACCGTCGCAACGGCGGTGATCAGCGCCATCGAGAACATACCGGTGCGCCAGGACGTCGCGATGACGGGGTCGCTCTCGGTCCGGGGCGACGTCCTTCCCATCGGCGGGGTTACCTACAAGATCGAGGCGGCCGCGAAGGCCGGGATCAAGAGGGTGATCATACCGCGGTCGAACCTGGACGACGTCCTCATCGAGGACCGCTACCGCGCTATGGTTGAGGTGGTGCCGGTCGACCACATCGAAGAGGTCCTCCAGAACGCGCTCGTGCCCGAGAACCGTGCGGGGTTCCTCTCGAAGCTCCGGAAGATGGCGGTCAACCCGACGACCGGTCTCTTCGACCCGAATGTCGGGCGTTCTCTGGTCTGATGCCCTATGGCTGACGTGAGATACTACGATATACGGTGCGTACGGGGCGAGACCACGCTCGTCGATATCGACAACGGCGTGATCGAGTCCGCAGGCACCTCATTTTTTGATAAAGCCGTGATCCGGGTGCTGGGACCGAAAGGCTGGGGTGTCCTCACCCGCGACCATGTCGACATGGACTCGAAGCGCGAGCTCGACGCCCTCGTCGAGGCGGCGGCGCGCCTCGCTGCCGTCACCCAGGATGATATCAACCTCGCCGATGCGCCGCGCGGCGCTCTCCCGGTCCCCCCTCTCGGGGAAGACCCCCGGGACGTCGACCTCGAGGAGAAGACCCGGCTGCTTGCCGGGATCGAGGCGGCGGCCCGGGTTCCTGAAGTGGCAAACACCCGTGCCCGCTACACCGAAGGGATAGACGCGGTCCGGTTCCAGGACTCGAGCGGGAACGAGTATTCCTACGAGGCGGTCCGGTCCGGGTTCTCGGTCCTCGCTATAGCATCCCGGAACGGCGTGATGCAGATGGGGAGCGAACGCGACCACATCATCACCGGGTTCAACCTCCGGGATAAGCAGGAACTCGGGAGGAAGGCGGGCGAGGTCGCGGTCTCCCTGCTCGACGCAAAACTCGCGAAGGGCGGGGCGAGACGGGCCGTGCTCGACCCGGAACTCGCGGGTGTCTTCACCCACGAGGCGGTCGGCCACGCGAGCGAGGGCGACCTCGTCCGCGAAGGCGCATCGGTCCTCGCGGGGAGGATCGGTGAGCGGATCGGGTGCGAAGGTTTGGTCGTCGTGGACGACCCAACGCTTCACGAGTTCGGGTTCATCCCCGTGGACGCCGAGGGCGTGGCGGTGCGGCGGACCGAGATCATCCGGGGCGGCATCCTCTCGTCCTACCTCCACAACCGCGAGACCCTCGCGGCGGTCGGGAACGGAATACCCGGGCACGCTCGGGCGGAACATGGGGCGCCGCCGATCGTCCGGATGAGCAACACCTTCATCGAGAACGGGGATGCGACCTACGACGAGATCCTCGCCGAGTGTAAGGACGGCATCCTGCTGATCGGGTCGCGGGGCGGCCAGGTCGACCCCGGCCGGGGCGTCTTCCAGTTCAACGCGGAGTACGGTTACCTGGTTGAGGGCGGCGAGACGACCGATATGGTGAGGGACGTCTCGCTCTCGGGCGAGATCCTCTCGACGCTCCACAACATCACCCTGCTCGGGAACGACCGGAAGATGAGCCCGGGGTACTGCGGCAAAGGCGGGCAGAGCGTGCCGGTGAGCGACGGCGCGCCACATCTCCTGCTTGAGAGCGCAACGATCGGGGGGCGGGGCGAATGAATGGGGAAGACCTGATCGATAACATCCTCCGGGAGGGTGAGAGACAGGCCGATGAGGTCGAGGTCTTTTACGCCCGGGGAGAGAGTGTCAGCACCGAGATCAAGAAGGGGATCCTCGGCACCGCCGAGGAGTCGGAGGCCTGGGGCATGGCCGTCCGGACCGTCAAGGACGGGCGGATAGGGTTCTCGAGCACCGGCGACCCCGACCGGTGGAAGGAGTGCCTCAACGCGGCGCTTGCCAGCGGACGGATAGCCACCCCGCAGCAGTGGGGCGGGTTCCCGAAACCGGCCGGTATAACCGGCACCGCGTCCTCATCGGACCAGAACCTGGTCGTCGCGGTGGAGGGTGCGGCGGAGATGGTCGGTGACCTCCTTTCGGGTGCGGCAGAGCACCCGGTGGAGGTCATTGGGGGGTCCGCGGACCTCGCCCGGACCTATCTCGCGGTCGCAAACACGAGCGGCGTCCTCTACGGCATGGACCGGACGGTGGCGGCGGTATCCCTCGAAGCGATCCGGGAGCAGTCCACGGGCTATGAGTTCGACGCCTCCCCGTTCCGTGCCGATATCGACGCCCGGTCGGTCGGGGAACAGGCGGCCTCGCTTGCCGCCCGCTCCCTTTCGGGGCGCGATATCGAGACCGGACGCTACGACATCGTCCTCTCCCCGGTTGCGGCCGCGAGCATCCTCGGGCAGGTCCTCCTCCCGGCACTCTCCGGGCGGAACGTGAAGGCCGGCCGATCGTTCCTGGCGGACAAGATCGGCGAGCAGGTCTTTGACGAGTCTCTCTCCATCTACGACGACCCGTTTGCCCCCGGCCTCGGGAGCACCGCCTGGGACGCGGAGGGTGTCCCCACCCGCCGTCTGGTCTTCGTGGAGCAGGGAGTGCTCCAGCGGTTCGCCTACGACCTCAAGACCGGCTACCGCTACGGCGAGGGGAGCACGGGGAGCGCCGTCCGGTTCGGGAGCGAGGGTCCCGGGATCGGGGTTCACAACCTCTTCGTCGACGGGCCCCGGACAAAAGAGCCCGGTGATGAGCGGGCGGTCTGGATCCACGATGTCGTGGGCGCCCATACCGCGAACCCGTTCTCCGGCGACTTCTCGGTGGAGATCTCGAACCCCTTCTGGATGGAGGGGGGAGAACTCGCCGACCCCATCCGGACAGCGATGTTCGCCGGGAACGTCTTTGAGATGCTTCGGGAGATCGAGGAATTCGGAAAAGACTCTAGACGCGTCGGACGGCTGACGATTCCATCAATACGGTTAAATAATCAGCAGATCATTGGTAGATAGATGATGGAGGAGATCCTCGCTATCCTTCTTGCCGTCGCGATAGCCGCGGCGCTCTACTACCTTATGAAGAAGGCCCTCACACTCCTCATCAACGCCGTCGCCGGGCTCATCACGCTCTGGATCCTGAATTACTTCAGCATTCTTGCCTGGTTCGGCGCCCCTGATATCCAGATCAACCTGGTGACGATCCTCATCTGCGCCCTTGGGGGGCTCCCCGGCGCTCTGGTCGTGGTCCTGCTCCACCTTATCGGGATTACGCTCTGAAGGGGCGGGACCCGGGTTTGCAGAGAGGAACCTTTTGGTGTCGTTTTGTCCGGGGAGGGGGTGTCCCCCTCCCCGGTCCCCACCCCCGTGGCGATAGCCACCACGGTCCAGTGTACGGGGAGATCTCCGGGAAGAACCAGCTTCCGGCAGGCTCCTGACCGGCTCTCTCCTGCCTGTCCCTCCGGGAAACTGATGTTAGACCGAGAAACCGGCGGCAGCGCTGCTCCCGGGCACGGCCTTCCACCGGCCATCGCCATGACTGCCCCCGCCCCCGGCGGGGGAGGAGCGCGAAGCACGGGAGGGGTGGGGGATGCCGGAGAGGAACTTTTGGGTGTCGTTTTATCCGGGGAGGGGGAAACCCCCTCCCCGGTCCCCACCCCCCGTGGCGATAGCCACCACGGTCCACTAAATGGGGAGATCCCGGGGAATATCCGGTCCGGCACCCGCCGTTCCCTAAAACAGACTCGCCTCCGAGTAGACCGTGATCTCGTCCTCGTGGATCTCAAACGGCTTGATCTCCCGGGAATGGGCTGACCGGCGCATCTTCACGACCTCAAGGGCCAGGTGCACTTCGGTGAGGCCGGGAGACCGGATGTAGCGGAGGAGGACCACTGTATCCGCCAGGTACTCTGCAAGGCCGTACCTGCTCCCGTCCGGGTTCACTGCATCGGTCTCGCTCGTCAGCACGAGCGTGCAGGCCTCGTCCCGCATCACCTCGATGAACCTGAACATCTCCCGCCGCCGGACGGAATCGTCCACGAAGAGCCCCTCGAAGAGCGATATCGGGTCGATGATCACCCTTGAGGCCCCGGTGCTCCTGATGAGGGCGGGAAGCTCGCTCTTGATGCTGCTGATAGCGAGGTTGAAGTCGGTCGGGTCCAGCCTGAGCAGATAGAACCGATCACCGAAGCCCTCCGTATCCCACCCTTTCTGCGCAATGGTGGCGCGGAGGAGTTCCTCCCGCTCATCGAGGCTGATGTAGATTACCTTCTCGCCCCGCGAGAGCCCCTCGTACGCGAACTGGAGGGCAAACATCGTCTTCCCGGTGCCGTAGGTGCCGACGATCGCGCAGATGCTCTTCTCAAGAATCCCCCCCGAGAGCATCGCATCCAGGCCCACGACGCCGAACTTCACCCGGTTTGCCGTTTATATCACCATCCTGATGTTGCGCACCTCAAACCCTTCCGCCGCGGAGATCTTCACCGCGAACTTCACGAGATCCTTATCCTCGAGGCGGGGCATCACGCCCCGGAACTTCTCGAAGTACATAACCCGCTGCCGGCGCTGTGCGCCGGTCTCCTCCCAGCGGAAGAGGAGTGTGGCGTCGACACAGTCGGCGATCTCGAGTTCCCCCGACCGGTCCAGGATGCCGGAGGTGAGCAGGAGATAGATCGTGATGTTCCGGCGTTTTGCCACCTGCTGCAGCCCCCGCAGGAAGGCGATGAATACATGCCACTCGGGCCCCCTCGTAAGCGACGGAGTGATCCCGGTCAGTGAATCGAGGACAATCAGGCTGTTCTCCGGGCATCCGCCGAGCACCCGGGCGAGTTCTGCAAGGATATTGCCGTCTTCCCTGCGCTGCTTCTTCCGTAGACGTTCGATGGCACTCCCCTCCCCGTACCAGTCCGGGGGAACGATACTTGCGTCGAAGTAGAGCTCCGAGAGGTCATGGAAGACGATCTCCTCCCCGAGTTGATTATAGAAATCCGGGTTGAACGAGAGGGCCATCTCCTTGAGGATATCCTCCCGCATCCGGGTGAGCGTCACGTACACGATCCCGCCCGGGAGCAGAAGGTGCTCGCCGGCCGTCTCGCTCCGTCTCAGCAGGGAAAGATGCATGATCGAGGTCTGCACAAACTCGACGTTGCCGGCACCGTGCTCCCCGAGGAGCAGCACCACCGATCCCGCCGGGACGCCGCCGTCCAGCACGGGGTCGAGCGAGGCGATGCCCGTCGGCATCCGTTGTCGGAGGCGGTCGTGCATAGATATTCCATATATATGAGGAGAACGATTAAAGCGTTCTGGTCCTGTGTGGTCTGAGAGAAAATTACGGCCACCCGAAACGTCCCTGCAAAAAAAGCAGATTTATATGGGTGCTGCTCCACACCACGTATAGTCTCACACAGCCTCCCGTGCGCTGCTCGTCCGCCCCCAGAACCCGGGCGGAAGGCGGCAGGGATCCGATATGGACAACGACGTAGGTCACAGCAACCATGCAGGCAACAGTCAAGGAACCGGTGATCAAGAAGGCGTATACCGATGCACCTCTCCTGTGGGTGCCGCGATGAGACCGGAGCGAGAATCTCCGGCGACTCCTGAGCCCTCCTCCCCCCCCGGACAGTCCATCCTGGCCCGGCTCCTGGACCGGGCCTGCTTCTTCCGGAACGGCGGCCAGGCCGTGGGCGAGTATGACCCCGCGGTGCACGCCCCCCTTGTGGAGGCGGCAGTCTCGTTGCCCTACGAGGAGCTTGACCGCTACTGGATCGTCGAGGGCCTCTCGCTCGCCGTGATAGCCCGGAACACGCAGACGAATCAGGCCGAATACCTCCTCTTCGAGCCGGTGCTCTCGGAGTTCGAGTACGAACTCCTGGAACGGCTCTTCGACGACCTCCGCGACGTCCTGATCCTCGACGACCACGATATCATCGCCGACCGCCGGGTGGTCCTCTCCAGGAAGGCACAGGTACTGCTCGTCGAGTACGGCCTCGCCCTCGACGACACAACGACCTTCAAACTCCGCTACTACCTCGAGCGCAACTTTCTCGGCTGGTCACGCATCGATGCGCTGATGAAAGACCCCCGGATCGAGGATATATCCTGTGACGGCACCCGGATTCCGCTCTTCCTCTATCACCGGCAGCACCAGAACATCAAGACGAACATCCTCTTTGACGAATTGACCCTGAACTCGCTCGCGATCACCCTCGCCCAGCGCTCGGGCAAACACGTCTCCATCGGGAGCCCGCTCGTGGACGCGACCCTCCCCGACGGCTCACGGCTGCAGCTCACCTTCGGCAGCGAGGTCACCACCCGGGGTACCTCGTTCACGATCCGGAAGTTCCGCGAAGCGCCGTTTACGCCGGTCGAACTGATAGAGGCCAACACCTTCGACGTCAACCAGCTCGTCTACTTCTGGATGGCGATCGAGAACAACAAAAGCCTGCTCTTCGTCGGCGGCACCGCGTCAGGAAAGACCACGTCGCTCAACGCGGTCGCCCTCTTCATCCCGCCGCTTGCAAAGGTCGTCTCCATCGAGGATACCCGGGAGATCACGCTCTATCACGAGAACTGGGTCGCGAACGTCACGCGCGACACGGTATCCGAGGGGCTCGGCGCCACCATCGGTATGTTCGATCTCCTCAAGGCCGCGATGCGGCAGCGCCCCGAGTACATCCTGGTCGGCGAGGTCAGAGGAAGCGAAGCCCAGACCCTCTTTCAGGCGATGAGCACCGGGCATACGACGTTCTCCACCATGCACGCCGGCGGCGTCGACGCGGCGATCCACCGCCTGGAGAACGAACCGCTCAACGTGCCGAGAAATATGCTCCAGGCGCTCGACGTCATATCCGTCCAGGCCCTCACCCACCGGGGGCGCGACCGCGTGAGAAGGTGCCGGGAGATCGTCGAGCTCGCCGGGATCGACCCCGTCACCGGCAGCCTCCAGGTGAACACGGTCTACGAGTACAACGCCGTGCCCGACACCTTCTCTTATTCGGGGCGGTCCAGGATCCTCGGCGAGATCATGGAGTACCGCGGCTGGAGCCGGACCCGGCTCGACGAAGAGCTGCGGATCCGGCGTTCCGTCCTCCTTGCGATGCACGAACAGGGTATCAGGGACTACAGGGCGGTTGCCCGGATCGTCCAGGCTTTCACGATCGACCGTGACCGGGTGCTCGCCTCCCTTGACGACCTCGGCAGGTTGATCCGGTGATGATGCCCGCCTGCACATGGGGTCGCCGCCTCGTCCGCTGGTGGGTGGAGCGCGACCCCATACGCTACCGGAGCCTCCATGAAGACCTCGTTGCGGCGAACCTGGGGGTCACCCTCGACCGCTATCTCCTGCGGACATTCCTCATTTCCGGCCTCTTCGGTGCTTTCTGGGCAGTTATAGCATTCCTCGTGATGCGGTTTGCAGTTCTCCCGCAGGTGAGCATCAGGATCTACAACGTGTTTGCCATCCGGCTGCCGGCGTTCATGCCGGCGGACCCCGTGATCGGCGTCCTGCAGGCCCTCGCGAGCGCGGTTGTCTTCGCCCTTACCGCCTATGCGGTCGCCGTCTTCTTCCTGCAGTACCCGTCCCTTGCAAAGAAGAACCGGGCGACCCGGATCAACCTGCTGCTCCACCACGCCGTCGCCTACATGTATGCCATGCGCCAGGGCGGGGCCGAGATGATGGCGATCTTCCGGGCGATCAGCGGGAGTTCGGCGGTCTACGGCGAAGCGGCCCACGAGTTCCGGCGCGTCGTCCGGGACGCCGACTACTTCGGCTACGACGTGATCACGGCGCTCCGGCACCTGCAGGAGACGACCCCGTCGGAGAAACTGCGTGAGTTCGTCCAGGATCTCGTCTCCGTGGTCGAGAGCGGGGGAGACGTGCTCGCCTTCCTCGAGACCCGGGTGCGCACCTACCAGGAGGAGGCCCGGTTCGAGCAGAAGATATTCCTCTCCACGCTCCAGCTCGTGGCCGAAGCCTACGTGACGCTTTTTGTCGCCGGCCCGCTCTTCATCATCATCGTCATGGTCGTCATGGGTTTTATGAGCAGCACGCCGGTTGCACAACTCGCGGTCGTCATCTACCTCCTGATCCCGGTCGGGTCGCTCTTCTTCATCCTCTTTCTTGACGCGGTCTCGCTCAAGACCGAGGGGATCGAGCGGCATACCGAGCTGCGATGGCTTAACGAGTTCGGCGACGTCCGGGTCGAAGAGCGGACCGGCGACGAACCGCTTGTCGAGCAGTTGCAGCACTACGACCGGGTCCGGAATATCCGGGCCTTCCTGCGCCATCCCCTCCAGGCGTTCCTCGTCGAGCCGAACCGGACATTCTACGTGACGGTACCGGTCGCGCTTGCCTACGTCCTCCTCGCCTTCCTCGCGACCCCGGCCTACACCGACGTCGAGGTGCTTATCGACGTTCTCGACGACCACCTGATCGTTGCGCTGCTGATCCTCCTCCTTCCCTTCGGTATCTTCCACTGGTCCTGGCAGAAGACGGTGATGGGACTCGAGGCGGCAATCCCCGAGTTCCTCAACCGCCTCTCCGGGATAAACCAGGTGGGCCTCACACTCGCGCAGGCGATCACGATCGTGGTGAAGGCGGACCTCGGGGTGCTCTCCTACGAGATCAAAAAGGTCAAGCGCGACATCGAGTGGGGTGCGAGCGTCCAGGACGCGCTTGTACGGTTCGAGGAGCGGATACGCACCCCCACCATCGCGCGGGCGGTCACCCTGATCACGACAGCGAGCCGGATGACCGGGGATATCGGCGAAGTCCTGGATATAGCAGCCCGCGACGCCGCGATCGCGGAGACTCTCAAGCGCGAGAGGCGGGCCGAGATGTTCATCTACACTACCATCGTCTACCTGGTCTTCATCGTCTTCATCTTCGTCGTGGCTGTCATCGATACCCAGTTCCTCTCCGTGCTGGCCGGGGTCGATACGCTCACGCCCGGCAGCATGCCCGGCGGGATGTCGTTCGGGAGCACCTCCATCGCCACGTTCGAGCGTCTCCTCTTCCATGCGTGTCTCATCCAGGCATTCTTCTCGGGCCTGATTGCCGGGGAGATGGGGGAAGGGTCGCTCCGGGCGGGAGTCAAACACGCAGCCGTGATGGTCATCATCGCGTTCGTGGTCTTCACCGTCGTTCTGTAGGCCCCGCCCCGGGGTCGCCACGATAGAATTTTATATCCTCCGCCCCCCACCTCTCTCCTGGTGATGCCATATGTGTACAGTCGGTGGACCTGTCGATATAGAGTTCAATGAGCGGGTGAAGGGCAAGAGTTACCGCTGCAAAGAGTGCGGCGAGCGATTCAAGGGTATCGGGAAGCGACCCATGTGCCCGAGCTGCCAGTCGGAAGATGTCGAAGAAGTCTGAAGGCGGCGCGTCCGGGAGACCCTCCGCCGGGTCGGATGAGACGACCGTTTCTCTCGGCGGGGAACTCCTGCTCATCCAGGGAGAACGCTCTTTTCTGCTCGTGGGGAAAGCCGGTTCGCGGTTTACGCTCTGCATCGAGACCCCGGACGACGAGTACTGTCAGGCCATCGACCCCGACGACCTGGTCGCTGTCTCCATGCCGGAAGGCGGCCCGGTCGGGCAGGCACGCATGATGCTCGAGCTGGTCCGGCAATACCATATTCCGCTCGTCGTCCTTCCAAAAGACCATCCCGGGTCGAGACGGTTATCGATGGTCGTCTCGGTCGCTCCGGAGATCCTCCTCGCCTGCGATATCCGGCGTGGGACCCACCCCGAGCAGCACCTGCTCTGCTCATCGGCGGAACTCTCCGGGCTCTCGCTTGCCGGGATTCCCGGAGGTGTTACGATGAAACAACTGCCCTCCGGGGTGGTGGTGAGGCATCTGAATCCGGAGAATTACTCAGCGGACAAACAACAATAAATATATGCTTATTTTCATCAAATATTCATGAGCCGTGAGAAGGAGGGTTTGATGAAGACCGATGTCCTGAAAAGCATCAGGGAAACTGAAGAAGAGTATCAGGCAATGATCCGTGATGCGCAGGCTGAGAGGAAGAAGAGCCTCTCGGATGCCGAGATGGAGGCTGACAACCTGGTCCTGAAGGCACAGAACGATGCCGCGGAGTACAGGAATCAACGCCTTGCCGAGGCACGGGCCCAGGCGCAGAGCAGATATGCAGAGATTGTTAAGGAGGGTGAAGCGCGCGCAGAACAGCTGAAGGCAGCGGGGAACAAGAACCTTGCAAGAGCTGTAGACTTGATTGTTGCACGGTTTAAGGAGCAACTGCATGTTACGGCCTGAACAGATGCGCCGGCTGCTCATCGCGACCCCGAAGGGTGAGATCGAGACCATCATCAGCGAGCTCTACCGTCACAACGTCTATCACATCGAAGACTTCGTGCCGGAGAGCGAGTCCGCTGAAGCGCTCTCGATCGGCCACCCGCTTCCCGGGGCGAGCGATGCGGCTTCGGCGCTCATCAAGGTCAGAGCGATCGAGAATGCGTGCGGGATAGACCCGGATAACGTAGAAATCAGAACAAAGCTCCCCGCATCGAAGGTCAGGGCGATGATAGAGACGGATCTTCCCTCCATCCAGAAGGAGGTAGAAGACCTCGTCGCAACACGCTCGAAGCTGGAGGCGCGGCAGAAGGAGCACGAGCAACGCGCAAGAGAACTGGAACCGTTTGCTGCGGTCCCCCTGGATCTGGAACTCTACCGCGGGTATACGCGGTTTACCGTCTTTACCGGGCATATCATGCACGATGTGTCCATCGACGTCCCCCACGAGAAATATTTTTCCGATAAGGTGGACGGCAACATGATCGTCGTCGTGGTGGCAAACGAGCACCGTGAAGAGGTCGAGCGAACCCTTCTCGATGCCGGGTTCCAGGTGATCCCCATCCCGGAGGAGACCGGGGCGCCGGCTGATCGCCTGGCGGCTCATATCGACGAGACCCGGCAGGCAAATACCGAGATTGCCGCGGTCAATGAGAAGATAGCGGGGGTCCGGGAGAGGCACACCGATCTCCTGGTAGCATGCGATGAACTACTCACGGCTGATGTAGAGCGGGCGGAAGCCCCGTTGCGGTTTGCTACCACAGAGGAGACCTTTATCACTGAAGGGTGGGTGCCTGGCGATCAGGCGGAGAGGATCCGGGATGCACTCGAGCGGGTGACCGGTGGGCGGGTATACATCGAAGAACTGGAGATCGAGGACGATTCCCGTGTCCCGGTGGAGTATGAGAACCCGTCGTTCGCCTCACCGACCCAGGTGCTCATGGATATCTACGCGCGGCCCAGGTACTCCGAGCTCGACCCGACGCTGATGGTAGCCGTTGTGTTTCCCATCTTCTTTGGGTTGATCCTCGGCGACGTGGGCTACGGAGCAATCCTGCTTGCCCTGAGCCTCGGGCTGCGGAAGTTCCTGAAAGGCGACGAAGGAAGGATGCTCCTCAAGGTGCTCAGTTACGCAAGCATCTCAAGCATCATATTCGGCATACTCTACAGCGAATTCTTCGGGGCTGCGCTCCCATGGCCGGCGCTGTTCTTCTCCCGGCACCTCAACATAGGGGTTGCCGCGGGCGGTCACGGCCCCCAGGTAGCCGAGCTCATGGTCCTTGCGATCTGGATCGGTATCCTGCACATCACGCTCGGGCGCATCCTCGGCATGGTCAATGCCCGGAAGTTCCACCATGGGAAGCATGCGGCCAAGGCGGCAATCGCCAACGCCGGATGGCTCGGGACGATGTGGGGGATCATCATCATGATCTGGGCCTTCTACGCCATTCCGTTGATGCCCGACCTGACGGGTCTTCCTGTTGTCGTCATGGGGTTCAACGTTGCCGCCGTAGCAGGAGCAGTCCTTCTGGTGGCAGGCATCATAGGCATCGCCCAGGAGAATCCGCTCGAGCTCGTCGAACTCCCGTCGATCATCAGTCACGTGTTATCTTACGCCCGTCTTGTGGCGGTGGGCTTATCCTCGGTCGCTATTGCGATGGTGGTCAACTTCATCGCGATTGGCATGATGATACAGCCCCAGCTTGAAGCGATCACACCGGTCGGCGTGATCATCATCATCTTCGGCATTCTCGTCCTCCTGTTGGGCCACCTGCTAAACACAGCACTTGGTCTCCTCGGCGGCGGTCTGCACTCGATTCGTCTTCACTATGTTGAGTTCTTCACCAAGTTCTACAAAGGTGGAGGCAAGAAGTACAATCCATTTGGCATGAAATCTAAGTTTATGGAGGAGTAAAAATGGTAGATGTTGGCATGACTCTTGAAATGGTACAGGCATCGCAGTTGGGAATGAAAGCACTCGGTGCAGGCCTCGCTGTCGGCCTCACCGGCATCGGCGCCGGTGTCGCCGAGATGGCGATCGGTTCTGCTGCGGTCGGGGCGACGGCAGAGAACCGCGACGTATTCGGTCTGGTGCTGCTCCTGACAGTTATTCCCGAAACCATCGTCATCTTCGGTCTTGTGGTTGCACTGCTGCTTCTGTTCTGATGGAGTGAACCATGGGACTCGAAGCAGTCGTCAACGAGATCCGGGAGAAAGGGCGAAGAGAGGTTGAGGCGGCCCGGGCAGAGACCCGGGCCGATGTCGAGGAGATCCTGAAGGATGCACAGGCCCGGGCTGCCGCGATCAAGGTCTCGGCTGAAGAGGAAGCAGACCGGGCGACCACCCACACCATCAACCAGGAAGCCTCGGCGGCGAACCTCGTCGTCAAACGACAGGTCTTAAACGCCCAGAAGGTGCTCCTGGATCAGGTCTACTCGGCCTCGCTCGCTGCTGTCGGTGACCTGCCTCCTGAGTTCCACGAGAAGGCGCTCACAGACCTGTTGAAGAGAGCGGCGAAGGAGATTAAGAAAGGTACCGTGCATACAAACGAGCGGGACATCCCGGTTGCCGAAGGAATCATCTCCCGGTTAAAGACTC